>JBAUHP010000035.1:0-36237 GCA_049680345.1 Albidovulum sp.
TGACCTGATAGGCGAAGGTGGGCACCCCGAAGGTCTCTTTCACGTCCCGGCAGATATCAAGATAGGGCATTCCGGGTTTGACCATCACCATGTCAGCGCCTTCTTGCAGATCGCGGGCCACCATTCGCAATGCCTCATCGCGGTTACCGGGATCCAGCTGATAGGTTTTCTTGTCGCCCTTAAGCGCGCCCGACGCCCCGACGGCGTCGCGAAACGGCCCGTAGAAAGCCGACGCATATTTTGCGGCATAGCTCAGGATTGCCACATCCTTATGGCCCGCTGCCTCCAGCGCCTCGCGCATGGCGCCGACGCGGCCGTCCATCATATCCGAAGGTCCAAGAATGTCCGCGCCCGCGTCTGCCTGCGCCAAAGCCATGCGCACCAAGGCCTCGACCGTCTCGTCGTTCAATATGACCCCGTCTTCAACCAAGCCGTCATGGCCGTTGATGTTATAGGGATCAAGTGCCACATCGGTCATCACGGCTATATCGGGAACTGCAGCCTTGATGGCCCTGATCGCACGGTTTGACAAATTTTCGGGGTTCCAGGCCTCGCGGCAATCGGCGGTTTTGAGCGTGGGATCCGTGTAGGGAAACAGGCAGATGGCCGGAATGCCCAAACTTGCTGCCCGCTCGGCCGCGCGCACGGTGCCATCAACGGTTAGGCGATGAACACCCGGCATTGACGCAACCTCGGTGTCTGCACCGGCGACGTCCGTCACAAACAACGGCCAGATCAGATCCGACGCGCTGAGCCGGTTTTCACAGACAAGATCACGCAGGGATTTGGTGCGGCGCAAACGGCGCGGACGGGCGGCGGGAAACGACGGGATACTGGGTTGCGACATTGTTTGGCGGTCCTTTGGTGTCATGGCCCGCAAAGATCAGGTCTTAAACGGCTATCTGTTGTTAAAACATCGCGGCTACTATGGGCAAGTTATCTCAAGGGTGGAAACCGTCGCGGCGGACAGATAGCATCGGCCATCCGCCGCTTTTTCCAGCTGCCGACCGGAGATTTCACGTGTCACTCACCAAACTTGTCCTTGAACTCATTGATCTGCGGTCTTTTTCGAATCTTTGGTATTGGATCGCACTCGCGGTGACCTGGTCAACCGCATCACATTGGATTTTGGGCGTGCCTTACGACATGGTGTTGCGGGCGCGGCGGCACGGCGATGCGGCAATGGCTGACCTGCAAGATATGGTCCGCATCCATGTCAATCGGATCTTGTTCATCGTGCACGAGGCAGGTTTGTTGCTGCTGGCGTTGGTTTGCTGCGGATTGACCATGCTTGGTCTGTTGGGCTTTTGGTATGAGGTGGAATTCTGCCAAGCGGTATTTTTGTTGTTTGCCCCTTTGACGATCATCGCGGCGCTCAGCATACGGACCGCCCACAAGATCAAGGATCATGGCGATATGGGGGAGGATCTTTGCCGCAAGCTCAGCCGCCACCGGATTGTCGTTCAGGTCATTGGGATGATTTCGATCGTGGTGACAGCGATGTGGGGTATGTTGCAGAATTTTAACATCTCTCCTCTTGGTTAGGTGCCACGGCAGGTTGACACGGGCGTCAGGCCGGGTAGGTCAAACTTATGACAAAGCCCGAAAACATTACCTTATCAGGCGCCCCGGAGGGCTTTGACGCACAGCTTTTGGTGCGTGAACTGGCCCGTGGTGCAACCGTTGTACATGTCGCCCGCGACGACAAGCGAATGGAAGCGATGCGGGCCGCATTGGCGTTCTTTTCGCCTGCCGCCACGGTGCTGACGTTTCCGGCATGGGATTGTTTGCCCTATGACCGGGTATCGCCCAGCCCTGATGTGGCCGCCGCCCGGATGGCGACATTGGCCACACTCGCGCGCGGATTGCCGGCACCGGTTATCTTGCTTACGACGCTGAATGCGGCGACCCAGCGGATCCCCGCGCGCGACGTCGTGGCAAAGGCTACGTTTTCGGCCCGGGTAGGCGACCAGATCGATGAACCTGCCTTGCGCGATTATCTGGTGCGCATGGGGTTCACCAACACGCCAACGGTTTCGGAACCCGGCGATTTTGCGGTTCGCGGCGGTATTATCGACATCTTTCCACCGGGGGTACGCAATCCGGTCAGGCTTGATCTGTTCGGCGATGTGCTGGACGGGGCGCGCCGCTTTGATGCGGCGAGCCAGCGCACAATTGAAAAGCTTAGCGTGGTCGATCTTGCACCGGTTTCCGAGGTGTTCTTGGACGAAGCGGCCATCACCCGGTTTCGCCAAAACTACCGGATCGAATTTGGTGCGGCGGGCACCGATGACCCTTTGTATGAGGCTGTCAGCGCGGGGCGCAAACATGCGGGCATGGAGCATTGGCTGCCCTATTTCCATGATCGTCTGGACAGTCTTTTCGATTACCTTCCGGGTGCCAGCATTGTGTTGGATGATCAGATAACACCAACGCGGCTGGCCCGGTGGGAAGGGATCGACGATCAATATGATACACGCCGCGAGGCGCTCAAGCGCAAAGACCGGCTGGCTTCGGTCTACAAACCTTGCGCGCCGGCACTGCTGTACCTTGATGATGTCGCGTGGGAGGCGCTGATTGGCCGGTACCGCCGCATACAACTTAGCGTCTTGCCGCAGCCGACCGGGCCGGGGGTGCTTGATGCGGGGGGGCGTGTCGGGCGAAACTTCTCGGCCGAGCGCCAGTTGGAAAATGTAAGCCTTTTTAGTGCCTTACACGACCACATGAAGGTAAAGAAGCGCGATGGTCAGGTTGTCATCGCCTCTTATTCCGACGGGGCACGCGAACGCCTTCAGGGCCTTTTGGAGGATGAAGGCGCCCAAGGCGTGATCTTGGCGCGCGATATGCGTGATATCCCCGAGGGCAAGGGCGGGCTGTTCTTGACCGTCTTGGCGCTTGAACATGGGTTCGAGGCAAATGGCCTGACCGTCATTTCCGAGCAAGATGTTTTGGGCGAAAGGCTGATCCGTGGGGCCAAAAAACGCAGGAAAGCCGATAACTTCCTGACCGAAGCTAATTCACTTTCCCCCGGTGATCTGGTCGTGCATGTCGATCACGGTGTGGGTCGGTACTGCGGGTTGGAAACCATCACCGCACTGGGCGCGCCGCATGAATGTGTCCATCTGGAATATGCCGAAGGCGCGCGGCTTTATCTGCCGGTCGAGAATATCGAACTGCTCAGCCGTTATGGCCATGAAGAGGGGCTGTTGGACCGCTTGGGCGGCGGCGCTTGGCAGGCCAAGAAGGCCAAACTGAAAGAACGTATCCGCCTGATTGCCGAACGGCTGATGCGGGTAGCGGCAGAACGGCATCTGCGCAAAGCCCCGATATTGGAGGCGCCACCGCATGAATGGGCGGCCTTCGCCGCGCGCTTTCCCTATCAAGAAACCGACGATCAGCTTAGCGCGATTGATGAGGTGATCGAGGATCTGTCCGCCGGAAGCCCGATGGACCGTCTGGTGGTCGGCGACGTTGGCTTTGGCAAGACCGAGGTCGCCATGCGCGCAGCCTTTGTGGCGGCCATGTCGGGCGTGCAGGTCGCGATTATTGCGCCAACCACGCTTTTGGCGCGGCAGCACTTCAAGACATTCTCGGAAAGATTTCGCGGCACGGCCATATCGGTGCGCCCCTTGTCGCGTTTCGTATCTGCGCGCGATGCGCAGATCACCCGGGACGGGTTGGCTGAGGGAACCGTTGATATCGTCATTGGAACCCACGCGGTGCTTGCCAAATCGGTAAAATTCCACAAGCTTGGCTTGTTAGTCATTGATGAAGAACAACATTTCGGGGTTCAGCACAAGGAACGCCTGAAGGAAATGCGCTCGGAAATTCATGTGTTGACGCTGACGGCAACACCGATCCCGCGGACCTTGCAATTGTCACTGACCGGGGTGCGCGATCTGAGCATTATCGGCACACCACCAGTGGACCGGCTTGCGATCCGGACCTATGTTTCCGAATTCGATACGGTGACCATCCGCGAGGCCTTGCTGCGCGAACGCTATCGCGGCGGGCAAAGTTTTTACGTGGTGCCGCGCATTTCGGATCTGCCGGAAATCGAAGATTTCTTGAAAAATCAGGTTCCGGAAATCAGCTATATCATAGCCCATGGCCAGTTGGCCGCGGGCGAGCTTGATGACCGGATGAACGCTTTTTATGATGGCAAACACGATGTGCTGCTTGCCACAACCATCGTTGAATCCGGCCTTGATATTCCGACCGCGAACACGATGATCATCCACCGTGCCGATATGTTCGGGTTAAGCCAGCTTTATCAGATCCGCGGGCGGGTAGGGCGGGCCAAGGCACGCGCCTATGCCTATCTGACCACCAAACCGCGCGCGCCGCTTACGCCCTCGGCGACCAAGCGGTTGCGGTTGCTTGGGTCGCTCGACAGCCTCGGCGCTGGTTTTTCATTGGCGTCCCAAGACCTTGATCTGCGCGGTGCGGGTAACTTGCTGGGCGAAGAACAATCGGGCCATATCCGCGAGGTTGGGTATGAGCTTTACCAAGCGATGCTGGAAGACATGATCGCCAAGATCAAGGCAGGCGAAATGCTGGGCGCCGCTGAAGATGACGGCCAATGGGCGCCGCAGATCAACCTTGGCGTACCGGTCTTGATCCCCGAAAACTTTGTGCCCGATCTGGACGTGCGCCTTGGCCTTTACCGGCGCTTGTCGCAGCTCAAAACCAAGGTGGAACTGGAAGGGTTTGCCGCCGAGCTGATTGACCGGTTCGGGAAATTACCCAAAGAGGTGAATACCTTACTTCTGGTTATGCGCATCAAGGCGATGTGCAAACGTGCCGGCATCTCAAAGCTTGATGTGGGGCCAAGGGGCATCACCATTCAGTTCCACAACGACAAATTCGCCGATCCTGCGGGGCTGGTTGAGTTTATTCACGCCGAAAAGGGTGCGGCCAAGGTTAAGGACAACAAGATTGTCTTGGCGCGCAACTGGGCCTCTGAGGCGGAAAAGATAAAGGGCGCGTTTGGTGTGGCGCGCGATCTGGCCGAAAAGCTTTTGGCGCAAAAATCCGCGCGAAAGTCGGGTTAGACCGCCACCGCCTTATGACGGCAGGGTCCGCCGTAACAGCAGATAGGCCATGGTTGAACAAAGGGCCGCCCCCATGATCGCGGGGATAGCGGTGCCGTTGAACAATTGCCCGACCGGGCCTGCAATCAGCACCGCAGCAACCGTTGCAATCGCGGTGATGATCGAATTTGCCATGCCCGCGATATGCCCCATCTTTTGCAGCGCAAGCGCGTTGAGGTTTCCGAAGGTCAGGCCAGCTATGAAGAATATGCTGTTGGCCCAAAGGAAAAAGGCCGCGAAAGCCATCCAGCCGCTTAGAACACCTGAGGCGATGATGATCAAAACCACTACCGATAACACGGCCTGGCCCAAATAGGCGATGCTTGCCAGATACCGCATTCCCAAATGCATGACGAAGCGAGAGTTGATGACAGAGGCCGAGGCGGAGACGACCGCGATCAAGGCGAACCAAAGCGGAAAGCTTGCAGCACGGCCATAGGTTTCATCAAAAATCGGCTGGATCGTCGACAAAAGCGCGAACATCTGCCCAAAGCCCAAGGACATGACCGCCGTGTAGATCCGCACATCGCGGTCGCCCAGAACCTCCCTGACCGAGTCCTTAAGGTTCTTGACCGACAATGCGCGCCTTTTGTCCTTTGGAAGCGTTTCGATCTGGCGAATGCTGACCCATGCAAGCGCTGTAAGACCAAAGACGATGAAGGCCAAAAACACACCGCGCCAGCCGGAGAAGGCAATGATGCCTGCGCCAACAGCGGGGGCGGCGGCAGGGACGATCATGAAGACAAGCATGACGAAAGACATCACCCTTGCCATTTCGCGCCCCTCGTAAAGGTCGCGCGTCAAGGCCATGCCGACGATCCGAGGGCCAGCGGCCCCCAACCCTTGAATGACCCGCGCGGCCAGCAACATTTCTATCGAATTGGCGTAATGGGCGATTGCGGCCCCGATCACGTAAAGCAGCATTCCGCCCGCAATCGCAGGTTTGCGCCCCACGGAATCCGAGATCGGCCCCGCCAGAAGTGTGCCGACCCCCATACCCAGCACAAAGGCCGTCAAGATCAACTGGGCATGATTGACGGCATCGGGTGTAAGCTCTGCCGCGATGGCCGGCAGGGCGGGCAGCATGGCGTCAATGGAGAAGGCGAGCGTGGCGAAAAGCATCGCCAGCATTGCGGTAAATTCCGGCAATGCCAGGCGCTTATCTGCTATTCTTTGGTGATCTTCTGCGGCGGTCATTGATCATCGGCTTTCAACTTGGCGCTCAATTCATCAATCACGTTGAGCCATGTTTCGGTGGGTTGTGCGCCTTGAAGTGCGTGTTGATCGGCAAGGATGAAGGTGGGCACCGAATTGACCCCGCGGGTGCGGGCGTGGGCAGCGCGTGCGGCAATTTCGTCGCGGTCCGCGTCGCTTTGCAAAAGGCGCTGCATGATCTCGCGGTCAAGCCCGACCTCTGCTGCGATATCCGTCAGGGTCTTGGTGCAGCCAATATCGCGCCCATCGCACCAATAGGCTTTCAACAGCGCCGATTTCATCGCGGTCTGTCGCCCCTCCAGCCCGGCCCAATGGATCAGCCGGTGGGCGTTAAGGGTGTTTGGCGCGCGCTTCACGGCTGGCAGGTTGAAGGCGACCCCGGCTTTTTCGGCATGTTCCAGCAAGGTTTTATGGAACCCGATGACGTTTTCGCGCGACCCGAATTTGGCGGACATGTATTCGGCGCGGTCCATGCCTTCGTCGGGCATATCGGGGTTAAGCTGATAGGGATGCCATTCGATCAACATCGGATGGTCTGGTCGCGCCTGCAAGGCGCGGTCAAGATAGGCCTTTCCGACATAGCACCACGGGCAAGCGACGTCTGAGATAATATCAAGTCTAATCATAATCTTGTCTCCCATTCCTTGCGCAAGGCACGGCGATTTAGCTTGCCATTTGCGGATGTTGGCAAGTGGCTGATGTTTTCCCAATGGCGTGGGCATTTGTAGGGGGCGAGCCTGGCTTGGGCAAAGGCCCTGACCGCATCAGCGCTTGCCGGGCCGGTATAGAAGGCCGCGATGATCTTGACATCTTCTTGAGGGCTGACCTCAGTGATCGCGACGCCACCAATATCGGGGCAATCGGCCAGCACCGCTTCGACCTCTTGCGGAGAGACACGCAGGCCACCGGCGTTCATCATATCGTCGTCGCGGCCAATATATTGAATGGCGCCGTCACTGGCCATGATGCCGATATCGCCGGTCAAGAACCAATCCCCGCGAAATTTGGCGGCGGTATCGGTGGCTGCGCCGAAATATTCCAAGAACAGGCCCGGATCCTTGCGGTGCACAGCAATCACACCGGGTGTATCACGGGCAACAGGTGCGCCGTCTGGCCCCAAGATGGCCATGCTGCGCCCGGATTGGGGATAGCCGATTGCGCCGTCAGGTGCGGGCCGGGCCGGGCAGGACGAGATGAAAGTGGAACATTCGCTTAGCCCATATGCCTCATAGATCGGCTTGCCGGTGGCGGCGATCCAGTCGTGGCGGATACGATCTGACAGCTGCTCACCTGCACTTAGCCCATGACGCAGCTTTGGGGCATCAAGGGTTGGGCGGTTTTTCAACAGCTTGCGGTAAATCGCCGGGGCGGCTGCAAAAAGCGTGGCCTCAGACCGCGCAATGATCTTTGGTAACGCATCAGGCGTGGTTCCGGTTTTTGCAATTAGTGCTGTGGCGCCCGCGGCCCAAGGGTCAAAAAGCCCGGTCCCCAGTGTAAAGGTCCAGTTCAGGGCGCCGGCATGCAAAAGCCTGTCGTCTTGGCGCAGATCATACCAGCCGTCCCACATCATGCGCCGCGCCCATATCGCCTTGTGGGCGTGAACCACCGCGCGGGGCGCCCCGGAGGTGCCGGATGTATAGACAAGATAGGCAGGCCGTTCGGCGCGGCCCAAGATGAATTCCGCCTTCGGCCCCGCCGCAAATGCCGCAAGATCGGCGGTTGATATGGTCTGGATGCCGGGCGCATCTGGCTGCGGCAGCCCCGCATCAGCGATGACAAGGGCTGGTCGGACCTCTGCCGCCAAATGGGTAAGCTCATCCACGGTCAACATCGCGGGCGTTGCCACGGGCAACAACCCGGCCGCAATCGCCCCAAGAAAGGCCAAGGGAAATTCAACTGAATTGTCGAGCCGCAGCATTATTCGCGCGCCGGGCTTAAGGCCAAGGCCCAAAAGCCCCCAAGCAACCCCGCGAACCGCTTGATCAAGTTGATCATAGGTCCAGACATCCGCGCCCGCCACCGTCAGGATTTCGAGTGCGGTCTTGTTTGGCAGATCATAAGCCCGCGCAAGAACATAGGCCGCGAGGTTAAACCGAGCGGGGCAGGGTGGCGCAAAGGAAGGGTCTGTGACCGATAGCATTGGCCATGGCTACGCCCGCAATATGCCGGTTGCAAGAAGCAAGCCTTCCGCGCCATTGCACAGTTGTGTCGCCGCCCATGAACAACGCCGAAGCCCGCGCTTTGGCTTAGAACCAGCTTTGCACTGTTCTTGCCCCACCAGCGACGTCATCGCCAACGCCCGCGACGGTGTTGCAAGCCGCCAATGACAGCAGCAAAGTCAAAAGGGTGATTGCCCGCATGTTCTTAATCCTCATACCACCACACTTCGGGCTGAAAGCCCGGCCAATCACCATATAACGGTATTTGCGCGGGGTGGTGAAGATGCTTTGAATAGGCAAGGCGCGCGACTTTGGAATACCAGACCGGAATGACATAGCGCCCCGCCGTCAAGATACGGTCAAGCGCCTTGGTCGCGGCGGTAAATTCTTCCTTGTTGTCACTGTTGAGCATGGCGTCGATCATCGCCTCTGCAGCGGGAGAGTTCATGCCCATCCAGTTGCGACTGCCCGGCGTTTCGCCTGCCTTGGCGCCCCAATAGAGCATTTGTTCATTGCCCGGCGACAGCGTCAGCGGGCGGCTGTACCAGGCCATGTCGAAATCATAGTCATTGGTGCGTTTGATGTATTGCGCGCCGTCTACAGATGCGATTGTCGGCACCACGCCGAGCTTCTTCAAAGCCTCGACATAAATGCTTACCACCGCCTCGCTGGTGCTGGCCGAGGAGGCAAGCAAGATGGTGAAGGCGAAATCCTTGCCCGTCTGGTCGCGCAAGACGCCGTTCTGGGGCGTCCAGCCTGCCTCTTCCAACAAGGCCAGCGCTTTGCGCAGGTTACTGCGGTCGGTGGAATTGCCGGGATTGCTGGTCGGGAAGGTATAGCCTTCGACAGTGCCGGGAAGAAGATCTGCGGCGAAGGGGGCCAAAAGGCTGGCCACTTCACCCGAGGCCGCACCCGGATCCATCGCCAATGGCGAGTTGGCGAAATATGACGTGATGCGCGGCTCTGACCCGCCATTGAATGCGTTGTTTATGAATTCAAAGTTGAATGCCAAGATCATCGCCTCGCGTACCCGCCAATCGGCAAAGATCGGGTTGCGGGTGTTCATCACCAGCCCGGCGATGCCTGAGGGGCGTGCATGCGGAATTTCCTCTTTGACCACTTCCCCCAATGTATGGGCCGGGAAATCATAGCCGGTTTGCCATTTTGCCGCGTTACCTTCGCGAAAGGATGTGGTTTCACCGCCAGTGAATGCCTGAAAGATCACATCGCCGTCAGCGAAATATTCATAGCGGATTTCATCAAGGTTATGCTGGCCCTTGTTGAAGGGCAGATCTTTGCCCCAATAATCGGGATTACGGGTAAAGCTGATGTAGCGTCCCGCCTCATACGAACCGACCACATAGGGGCCGCTGCCGATAAGCGGTTCAAACGTGCCAGCGGTGAAATCCTTCCCTTCCCATTGCGATTTTTGCAAAATCGGGCGCATCCCCATCAGCAATGCCAATTCGCGGTCGGGGGCGTTGAAGGTAAAGCGCACTGAACGCTCTGCCGTTTGTTCCATCTTGGCGACCTTGCTCCAGGCCCCAAGATACCTTGGGTGGCCGAGGGTGCCCAAAGTCTCATTGCTCCACATCACATCGGCTATTGTGACCGGGCTTCCGTCTGAAAACTTTGCCTCCGGTCGCAACGTGAATTCGACCCAGCTTCGGTCTGCATCCGTCTCGACCGATTCGGCCAGTAATCCGTAAAGCGTGAACGGCTCATCAATAGAGCGGCCCATCAGTGTTTCGATTGTGTGAACACCAACCCCCCAAGGGGCGGAGCCTTTGAGGATGTAGGGGTTGAGGGAATCAAAGCCGCCCGGTTCACCAAATACGATCCGGCCACCCTTGGGCGCTTCGGGATTGACATAGGGTAGGGACACAAAATCAGGTGGAAGGGCCGCCTCACCATACATAGCTATGCCATGCTTGGGCGCGCCAACAGCGATGCTGATACTTGCCAAGAGACCCAGTAATGACGACAAAACAGATAGGCCCGCCCGCTGCCCAAGTTCCATAAGACCTCTCAGATTTTTTGGTTCATTGTTGCCGCGATGGTATCGGGGCTTTCCAGCCTTTTCAAACTTTTAGCTTGGCCCCCGGCAAGTCACCGCGTATAAAGGTGTTACTGCTCGATAGGTTTCTTGCCTGTATGAAACCTGCCTCAATAACTTAACGCCCGCTTCGTGCGGGCGTTTTTTTTGACCTTTTGCCCCCGGCAGATAATGCAGCGTATGACGAATCGGTTCCGGTTTGCTTTGCCGCGCCATCAGCAACCCGACGGTTGCCACGTTGCCCCCAAATGATATTTTGCTGTCTTTCGCAACTGCAGCATATATATCTGCCGCAATGTGGATTTCAGTGTGAATTGGGGAATGGATCATGATCCTTAAGGGCAAAACCGCGATCATCACCGGATCAAATTCCGGGATCGGGCTTGGTGTGGCGACAGAGCTGGCCCGTCAGGGTGCGAACGTCGTGCTCAATTCCTTCACCGACCGCGATGAAGACCACGCACTTGCAGCGCGACTTGGCCAAGAACATGGGGTGAAGGCGCGCTACATCAAGGCCGATATGTCGCGCGGGGCCGAATGCCGCGCTTTGATTACCGATGCCGGTGAATGCGATATCTTGGTCAATAATGCCGGCATTCAGCATGTCGCCCCGGTTGAAACATTTCCACCTGAAAAATGGGATGCGATCTTGGCGATCAATCTAAGCTCGGCCTTTCACACGACGGCAGCGGCGCTTCCGATGATGCGGGCAAAGGGTTGGGGCAGGGTGGTCAACATCGCCTCGGCACATGGCCTGACCGCCTCGCCGTTCAAAGCGGCCTATGTTGCCGCCAAACATGGCATCGTGGGGTTGACCAAGACCGTAGGGCTGGAGACTGCGGGCCAAGGCATCACCTGCAACGCGATTTGCCCCGGTTATGTGCTGACGCCCTTGGTAGAGGCGCAAATCCCCGATCAGATGAAGGCGCATAATATGGACCGTGAAACCGTCATCCGAGAGGTCATGCTTTTGCGCCAGCCTTCAAGGGAATTCGCGACCGTGGAACAAATCGGCGGGACGGTTATTTATCTGTGTTCTGCGGCGTCCGAACAGGTGACAGGCACGACGATCAGCCTTGATGGAGGTTGGACGGCACTTTAAGGCGTTTCGCGACGCGGTCAGGGGCCTTCATGCCCCAGCAGCGCCTCTTCCTTGGCGTTGGGGTACACAAGCCCTGCGGAAATCACCAGTTTTGCGGCGTCTTCGACCGACATACGTTCAAGCAGCCTGACATCGCGGCGTGGCACATAAAGCAAGAACCCCGATGTGGGGTTCGGCGTTGTGGGCAAGAATATCGTCAAGATCTCTTCATCGACCGGGACCAAATCTGCGACTTCACCCTTTGCAGCGATCGACACGAACCCAATCGCCCAGATGCCTTTGCGGGGGTATTCAATCAAGCAGGCACGGTCAAATTTCGTATCACTTTGCGAAAAGACCGTCTCGGCTATCTGCTTCAACCCGTTATAGATTGAGCGGACAAACGGCATCCGGTCGACAATCCGCTCGCCCCAGTTAATCAACGAGCGGCCAATAATCCCCTTGGCGATCCAGCCGATGAAGATTGTGAAGGCAAGAAATATAACAACACCGGCGCCGCGTATGGTGACCGGTGGTTCATAGCCCAGATAGTAGACGAATAATGTGTCGGGGTGCCAGGCATGGGGGATGAATGGCAAAACCCAACTGTCGATCCAGCCAACAACATTCCAGATCAACCAAAATGTCAGCGCCACCGGCAAGACAACCACAAGCCCGGTCAGGAAACTGGCCCGAAACGCCGCCAAGAACCCGCGCTTTCGGGGTAACTGAGGATGATCTGAGTTCGGCAACTGGATGGTCATTCAGATTTCGTCCCTCACCAATGCCAAGAGAATGTAGGGCTTGGTCAGGCTGTCGGCAATGGGTGCTGTGCGCAGAGCTTCATCCACGCGCAATTTCCACGGCGATCGCCGCCCCCAGGCGGGCATTATTGAGCACAAGCGCGATATTCGCCGCAAGGGAGCGGCCCTCGGTCAGCTCAAATATCCGTTGCAAAAGAAAGGGTGTCACCGCTTTGGCGGCGATGCCTTGATTGGCCGCATCCACAAGGGCTTGTTCGATCACAGGGTCGATGACGGCGCGCGGTATCTCGGCTGCAGTCGGAATAGGGTTGGCAACCAGCTGTCCGCCCTTCAGCCCCAGCCGGCCCCGCATCATATGGGCTGCGGCTATGTCTGCGGCAGTATCCATGCGCAAAGGGGCGGGCAGGCCCGACCCGCGTGACCAGAACGCCGGAAATTCATCTTGGCCATGGGCAATCACCGGCACGCCAAGTGTTTCAAGAACTTCAAGGGTTTTGGGCAGATCAAGGATCGCTTTGGCGCCTGCCGCGATCACGGTGACGGGGGTTTGGGCAAGCTCATAAAGATCGGCCGATATATCAAAGCTTGTCTCGGCGTGGCGGTGGACGCCGCCGATACCGCCGGTGGCAAAGACCGCGATACCGGCCAGATGTGCTGCGATCATCGTCGCGGCAACCGTCGTGGCACCGGTTGCACCCGAGGCCAGACAAGCGGCCAGATCGGCACGGCTGAGTTTGGCCGCGGCGGTTGTGCGCGCAAGGGCTTCAAGCTCTGCCTCGGTCAAGCCAATGTGGATCTTGTGGTTCATGACCGCGATGGTGGCAGGCACTGCGCCGTGGCTGCGAACCTCTGCCTCGACCTTCAAGGCGGTTTCCAGATTTTGCGGATAGGGCATGCCGTGGGTGATTATGGTTGATTCGAGCGCCACGATGGGTTGGCCATTGGCGCGTGCTTTTGCGACCTGCGGCGAAAACGCCAGAGGAACAGAGGGGGCTGTGGGGGCAGAGGGCGCGAGGGTCATGATCCGATCTCTCCAGAAACATAGTGGGCGGCGGCGTCCAATGCAGCCACCTGGGCCGCTTGGCGGTTCGCGCCACGCATTTCGGCGGCAATATGTGCCGCCATGAATGTATCGCCTGCGCCGGTTACACGGGTAACAAGGACCGGGGGCGGGGCCGCGCAGATGACATCGCCCGATTGGCCGTCAGCACAGGCGCGCGCACCGTCAGTTACCAAAACCCGCCGCGCACCGCGCGCCATCAGGCCCAAGGCGCCCTCGGTTGCATTCGCAAATCGCGACTGGCAGATAATTCCGGCTTCTTCCAGGTTCACGTAAAGCGTGGCATTGGCCATCGGCAAAAGCGGCAACAACCTTTCGGCCTTGCCGGGCGAGGCCGGTGCGATGCGCAGATCGGCCGCTTTGAAAAAGGCTGATGCGGCGATTTCGGCCAACAAGGCTTGTGTAAGATTGCCGTCCAGCGCAATGGGCCCGGACCACAGATCAGACGTGCCGCCCAGCCGGCCATCCCCCAGCGGTGCCAAGATCTTGTCGCCCGCAGCCTCAAGCGAATGGGCATCAGCGATGGCCGCGATCAAACCATTAGCCCCCTCTACGGCCATATAGCGATCCGTCGGTAAATCTTCGGACCGGTAGATATGATCGCAGATCATGCCCATACGCTCGCAAGCGGCGGTAAGTTCATCCCCCTCGGCGTCGCGGCCGATTGCGGTCAGCAAGGCAGGGCGCAAACCGAACCGCGCCAAAGTCATGGCGATATTCATCGCAACCCCGCCCGGAAGGCGGGTGATGCGGCCCGGAACATCAGAGCCCGCCCCCATGTGAGACGGGCTGCGACCGACGATGTCCCATAAGACCGAGCCAATACAAAGGATATCAGGAGGATTGCGCATGGTATGAGCTTTGCCGCGAATACCGCGCCTCGGCAAGTCAAGTCTTGGGGGAAGTAACGGCAACCTCGGGGCTTGGGGATACTACCCCCTCAAACCTTCAGCATAATGCAACACGCTTGTAGTGACGTCCCTTGCAGGCGCAGCGATGGCCACAGCCAGCAGGGCACGGGTCAAATGGGGCAAGCCCATTGCGACATGCCTTTGTCTAAAGGTCGAAGATTGTTAGAATAGTCTACGCTACCAATGCACCCAACGGTTCACCCCTTAGCCAAGGACATCCGCCATGACCGCATTCACCGGCTTCCCCCCCGAAACCTTCGCCTTTCTGGCCGATCTTCGCCAGAACAATAAACGCAGCTGGTTTGAGGCCAATCGCGAGAGATATGAGATGTATTGGAAAGCCCCGGCCCTGGCTTTCATTGAGACGATTGCATCTTCCATGCGCACCCTTGACCCACCATTGAAGGCCGAAGCTGCCGTGAACGGATCACTGCGGCGGATCAATCGCGATGTGCGATTTTCGGGCGACAAGGCACCGTATGATCCGCATGTGCATATGATCTTCTGGGCAGGCGCGCATCCCAATCGGTCTGCGGGTTTCCATCTGGTGCTGAACCCCGACGGCATCGGTTATGGTGTCGGAAACTGGTCGCTGGATGCGGCCGCCTTGCAGCGCTACCGCGATAAGGTTTGCGATCCGGTTTTCCGTGCGCCATTGATCAATGCCTTGAAGGAGGCGGAGTCGATCGGCTGCTTCATGGACGAACCCCATCTCAAGCGCTTGCCAAAAGGCTATGAGGGCGATCCTGAATGGGATTATCTATTGCGCTACAAGGGTCTTATAAGCCGGACCATGGAAGGTCAGCTGATGCCCGATTGGATCAAGACGCCCAAGGCCGTTGACGAGGTATTGGCACGTGCACGCCATCTTTCGCCGCTGATCGGTTGGATTAACGACATCTGATAGTATCCCCTTGGCAGCACAGCAGGGCTTGCGCACAGCTGAAATCCATCCTATACGCGCGCCACTTCACAGGCGAGGCTTGGGCCCTCGGGGGAGACATCCCCGAAAGGTCCGCCGGTTGGGAGAGATCCCTCATGGCTTCGCCGAGGTAGAAACCGGAAAGGAAAACGGACATGGCATTGCCAGAATTTTCGATGCGTCAGCTTTTGGAAGCGGGCGTTCACTACGGTCACCAGACACAGCGCTGGAACCCAAAGATGGGCGAATACATCTACGGCGACCGCAACGGCATTCACATCATCGACCTTACGCAGACCGTCCCGATGCTGGACGCCGCGTTGAATGTGATCCGCGAGACTGTGGCCAAGAATGGCCGCATCCTTTTTGTCGGCACCAAGCGTCAAGCCTCTAAGGCCGTCGCGGAAGCCGCAGAGAAATGCGCACAGTATTACATGAACCACCGCTGGCTTGGTGGCACGCTGACCAACTGGAAAACCGTTTCCCAGTCTATCAATCGTCTTAAGAAGATCGATGAGATCATGGAGCACGGTGCCGAAGGCCTGACGAAGAAAGAGCGTCTGGGTCTTGAGCGTGAGCAGGGCAAACTGCAAGCCTCGCTTGGCGGGATCCGCGATATGGGCGGCGTGCCTGATCTGTTGTTCGTCATTGACGTGAACAAGGAAGACCTTGCCATTTTGGAAGCCAATAAGCTTGGTATTCCGGTTGTGGCCGTGGTTGACACCAACTGCTCGCCCAAGGGTATCGATTATGTGATCCCTGGCAATGATGATGCCGCACGCGCCATCGCCCTATACTGCGATCTGGTCAGCCGGGCTGCATTGGACGGTATGTCGGCGCAGATGGGCGCCGCTGGCGTCGATCTTGGCGCTTTGTCGGATGTTCCGGAAGAAGAGCTTGATGTTGCGGCTGAAGCCGAGGCCGTTGCCGAAGCTTCACCCGAGGTTACAACCGAGGCCTGAGGCCAGCTTGCCATGGGGGTAGCATTACCCCTGTCACACAGCTTTCATCGGGCGGGGATACTCCCCGCCTGACCCCATTAAAGATGATGATAGGAGGCCAGCCATGGCGATCACCGCACAGATGGTGAAGGAACTGCGCGAAAACACCGGCGCAGGCATGATGGATGCGAAAAAGGCACTGACCGAGAACAATGGCGACATGGAAGCAGCGGTTGATTGGCTGCGCACCAAGGGCCTTGCCAAGGCTGCTAAGAAGTCCGGTCGCGTGGCGGCCGAGGGTCTGGTCGGCGTTGCCGTTTCGGGCGGTGTTGGCGTTGCGGTCGAATTGAACTCGGAAACCGATTTCGTCTCCAAGAACGCCGAATTTCAAGGCATGGTTGCAGCGATCACCAAGGCCGCTCTTTCGGTCAATGATATTGACGGGTTGAATGCGGCCAAGTTGGACGGCAAGCCGGTGTCCGAGATGCTGACCGATGCCATCGCCAAAATCGGCGAAAACATGACCCTGCGCCGGATGGTCAAGCTGCAAGGCGACAGCGTGGTGTCCTACGTTCACGCCGCGGCGGCTGAAGGCATGGGGCGTATCGGCGTGTTGATTGCGCTTAAAGGCACCGATAACGGCATCGGCAGGCAGATTGCGATGCATGTGGCGGCAACCGCACCGGCATCGCTTTCCGAGGCGGATCTTGATCCGGCATTGGTTGAGCGTGAAAAAAGCGTTCTTAGCGACCAAGCGCGCGAATCTGGCAAGCCGGAGGCCGTGATTGAGAAGATGATCGTTGGCCGCATGGCCAAATACTTTGAAGAAGTCACACTTCTGGGCCAGAAGTTTGTCATCAACCCCGACATTACGGTTGCACAAGCGGCCAAGGATGCAGGCGTTGAAGTTCTGGGTTTTGCCCGGGTCGCTGTTGGCGAAGGCATCGAGAAAGAAGCGGAAGATTTTGCAGCCGAGGTTGCCAAGACGCTTGGCGGCTGATCTTTCCAGACCAAGAAAAGACGAACAAACGCCGGGGGGAATCCCCGGCGTTTTCGTATGGGCCACTGTTTTTTCAAATGAATAAGGCGGCCAAATGAATAAGGCGGTGCAACCCGGCATGGGCCGCACCGCCTCCAAGCGCGCCTTACACCTGTTGGGGATGAGGACAGGGCGCGTATCTTGGGGGACCTGCTGAGGCAACTAAAAAACCCCAGCAGGCCTAGTACCGGTTTCCCGGGCGACCCTTCATTCCTCTAAAATAAGAGGCGCTCCGGATCGCATGTTCCTGGCTAATGCCACCACTCACGGAACCTCTTAACCATACTGGATTACCTAACGTCACCACAGTAAGGAAAACCTTACTTTGGAGCAGAATATCGATTCAGATTTTGGTTTTGGTGCGCCACAGCGCGCCTATCGCATCACAAGATCACGATGCGGCAACCTGCGGAACCACGAATATCTGGTTGCGAAACGCAGCCTTCAAGACAGCTTGCGCCGTTGTCTCAACATCCAACACATCGCGCGCCAATCGCAGGTGTTTTTCAATCGTTGCCGGCGTCAGCCCCATAATGGTCGCGATGTCTTGCGTGGTCTTGCCATCGCCAACCCATTCAAGTGCCTCGCGTTGACGCGCGGTCAGATTCTTGCGTGAGACATAGGGCAGGGCAGAGATTCGCAAATGTACAACGTTGTTCATGACCAATATTTCGCGGCCATGCTCTTGCCAGATCTTGTCCACGTCTTCTTGACTAAGCCCTGGGCGCGCGCAAAGGCCGATACCGCCTTTTGAGCGCACCGAAACATCATGAAAGCTGATCGAATAGCCCGCACATACCTTGTAGCGCGCGTTGAACTCTGCCACCCGGCGCTCTGGCCGTGTCAACGCGTCTTTTTGCATCGCCTCGGCCATCAAGCTCCACGACATCGCACCGACATTATCGGCAGACCAGCGCACCATCGGGGCAGATTGGTAAAGGCCACCATGCACAAATTCGGCAATGTAATCAGGGTGATGGTTCGACAATATCATCGAATCGTCCGGGCTGCCCAAGGATGTCGGCGTACGAAATCGCGTGAAAGCATATAGCAAACGATCAAAGCCGAACCGTGCCATGCAATCGACATGCAACGCCCAAATCTCTTCAATGGTTCCGGCTTGCATGACATGCGCAAGATAGGTCACGGCATCGCCGCCCGGATGATCTGTCACATCAAGATTTGCCACCGGATCGGCCATCCGCCCTCCCAAGTACAGAGGCCAGCCACCAGCCTCTGGTGGCTATAACCCGTAGGTTGCGTAGGTCAAAAAATCACTCGTCTCTCACCCCAATTTATTCTTTGCCACAAAAGGTAACAATTGTCGAGATATTACAAAAGGTTTCCGAACGCGGCGCATCATACCCCAGACCGACCCAACAATTTTCTCACATTTTGCGCAAGACGTCGAAGGTCAGGGCAGGGGGCACTACGCTTTCCACTTGATAGAACAGCCTATTGAGGCAATCTGATCAACCGGTCCATGGCCCGTCTGGGCAACCAACTTCATGGCTTCGAATAACTCTCGTCGCGCCAAAGGATCTGTGGGTTGGCGGCCAGAGGCATCAAGGCGGCCACGGTATTGTAATTGCCGTTTTGCGTTATAACCGAAGAAGTCCGGCGTGCAGACAGCGCCGTAACGCATTGCAATATCTTGGCTTTCGTCGAAAAGATACGGGAAAGGGAAGCCATGCGCCTTTGCCACATCTTTCATTTCATCAAAGCCGTCCTGGGGATAGGCTGCCGGATCATTTGAAGAAATCGCCGCAACTCCGATGCCGTAAGCCTGCAATTCACGCGCGTCGCGAATGATACGGTCAATCACCCCGCGCACATAGGGGCAGTGGTTGCAGATAAACATGATCAACGTGCCATGCGGTCCGGCTACATCACCAAAAGACCAGTCGCGACCGTCGGTTCCGGGCAGCGTGAAATCAACGGCGGGGGTGCCAAATTCACAGACTGGAGGGGAAACGGCCATTCGATCTACCCTTTAGCTTGCGTTGCGGCGGATCTGATCGCACGGATATTATCACCATAAACCGCAGGGTTGCCTACAGAGCCGCCCGAAAACACCGCGGAACCGGCCACCAGAACATCGGCACCTGCGGCCGCCACCAGCGGCGCGGTTTCGACAGTGACGCCGCCGTCAATCTCTATGTGAATTGGCCGATCGCCGATCATTTTACGTAAGGATTTTACCTTATCTATCTGGGAATAAATGAATTTCTGGCCACCAAATCCCGGATTGACGGTCATTATGCAGACCAGATCGACACTATCCATCAGCATCTCTATCGACGAAAGTGGCGTGCCGGGATTAAGCGCGATACCGGCTTTGACACCATGCGCGCGAATGGCTTGCAATGTGCGGTGAATATGCGGCCCGGATTCCACATGGGCGGTAATCACATCCGCACCAGCATCGGCAAAAGCATCAATATAAGGATCAACGGGGGCGATCATCAAATGCACATCCATGACCGATTTGATATGCGGTCGTATCGCTTTGCACATTGCAGGGCCAAATGTCAGGTTCGGGACGAAGTGGCCATCCATGACGTCCACATGAACCCAATCACAACCTTGCGCCTCAATGGCTTCAATCTCGGCACCGAAATTGGCGAAATCGGCCGACAGGATCGATGGGGCGATCTTGATGGATCTTGAGAAGGTCATGGCATGGCTTTCATAAATCTACATTGATTGACCTTATGGCGACATTCGGCACAAATCGGAATATGAAAAGCGTATTTCATGGCCAACCCGCATCAGGCCTGCATCAATAGTTACATAATATTGATTATCGGATATACGGATGCCACTGGTCCGTGGCTTGCTTATCCGCCCGCAACTACAAATTTCACCGATGACCAATCACCCGAAATAAGCACAACATCCGCCTGTGCCATCCCTTCCAACCGTACCTGCGCTTCAAGGCGCATAAGGCGCGCCGGATTGCTGATTGCCATGCGCAACACCGTCTGAGGATCGAGGCCCAGATCTGTCACCAAAAACTTTACCGACTGCGCCATAGTCACATGCGCGCCGGCCAATGCGCCTTCGTCATTTATCAGCCGCCCATCGCGCAAGCGGATAACCTTGCCGTAAAGCTCAAAACTTTCGGGCCCGGCGACGGTTGGCATGGCGTCACTGACGATGATCATCCGGTCTTCGACGGGACGCGCACGTATGGCCAGTGCCACCATCTCTGGTGCCACGTGAATACCATCTGCAATAATGGAGCAGTAAGCCGATGAATTGATCGCAGCACCCGTGACCCCAGCCTCGCGGTTTTGCATTTGCGACATCGCATTGAAGAGATGTGTGAAGCTTTGCGCACCTTCGTGCAGCGCCGCTCTGGTCTGCGCGGCGCTCGCGTCGCTGTGGCCAAGGGCAACAATCACACCTTGATCAACCAGTGCCGCTATCTGCCCCGGCGCCACAGCCTCGGGCGCCAGCGTTATCATCACCGGTGTATCGCGCGCGCGCAGCCGTGCAATCACGCCCAACGTTTGCGCATCCAGCGCACGTATATGTTGCGAGGCATGGGTGCCGCGCCGCGCCGCACTGATATGCGGGCCTTCGATGTGAATGCCCATAACGCCGTCTTGCCCCGCAGCCTCTGCAATGGCGACAGATGCGTTTTCCATAATCTCTGGATGATCCGTGATGACGGTGGGCAATAGCCGCGTGGTGCCGGTTGAACGATGCGCAAGCGCTATGGCGCGGATACCGCGCACGGATGGCGAGGTGTTAAACAAAACACCGCCGCCACCATTGACCTGAATGTCGAAGAATCCCGGGCTGATAATGCCCTGCGTCCGCCAAACTGACAAATCCGGGCCGTTTTCGGCAAGAACAGCTGCGGCTTTGACGACGCGGGTTCTACCGTTCTTGAGAAGGACCGCATGGCCGCTTTTGAGATGCTGGCCATCAAAAACAAAATCCGGCACAATCCAGGCCCCTGCCCCTGCAAGTGCCCTTAGCCAACCCTCTGGTGGCGATGCCGAACCTATAAGTGGCGTCATGGAAAGCCTCCTGGTCAGGTTGTCTTGGTTACTTTGTGCAAATGTCTGGGCTTGTCCGGGTCAATACCAGCTTCACGCGCGAAACGTTCTAGGTTTGCGTAAAAAGTGACAATCAGGCTGAGCGGATCGGTCAAGCCGTGCGCGGTTCTTACAAAGGGCAGTTTGCGCGCCTGCGTAACCAAATTCGATGTCGCAAAAACATGCGCGCCTTTTTCTGCGGTCGCATCTGCGATTGCGGCCACTGAAGGCTCGGCGGCATCACCGGCGGCCAGAACCAACACCGGAAAACCGGAACCCACAATCGAAACCGGCCCGTGCAACACCTCGGCTGACGAATAGCTTTCCGCGTGAATTTGGCTGACTTCCTTGAATTTAAGCGCAGCCTCGCCTGAAATGGCATAAGATGGGCCGCGACCAAGGGTGAACAGGGATCGTGCACCAACAAGCGCTGATCGCAGATCCGCCCAATCAACTTGCCGTGCCTTTTCAAAGGTTTCTGGCAATTCCTCAATCGCCCTGCCAAGCGCTTTGTCAGCTTTTATCTCGGCAAGCAGACTCAATAATACGACGGCGGATGACACGAAGGTTTTTGTGGCCGCGACGCTCAGCTCGGGCCCCGCCTGAATATCAAGTGTTCGGTCAGATACGGCAGACAGAGGTGATTTCACATTATTCGTGACCGCAAAGCCAAGCGCGCCGCCCGCCCGCGCAGATCGCGCCATTTCGACAATATCCGGGCTTTGCCCTGATTGGGATATTGACAGGCAAAGCGTCTGCGCCAGCCGAAGTTGTACGCCGTATATCGACGCAATCGATGGGCCAATCGATGCCACCGGAAGCCCCAAGGTAAGTTCAGCCGCATATTTGAAATATGTTGCCGCATGATCGGAAGATCCACGCGCAACTGTTGCAATCAAACGCGGGTCAAGCCTGATGACATCTGCCGCCGCCGCACGGATATCGGCGTGACCGCTTGCAAGAAGCCGCTGAACGGCACCGGGAATTTCCGCAATTTCATCGGCCATTTTGCTGTTGGGTACCATCGGTTCATCCATCCACGACACCACTTTCGGGCAGGCGCATTTCTGCGACGAAATCATAGGCATCGCCGCGATAAATCGAGCGGGTGAATTCAATTGCCCTGCCGTCTTTCAAATAGGCGATCCGCTCAATCCGCAATCCGGCGGCATGGGGCTGCACACCCAACAAGGCGCTGTCATCGGCCGCCAGATTGATGGCCGATATCTTCTGGATCGCCCGCACCGGGCGCATGCCGGTAAGGCCAAGCACCTCGTAAAGCGAATTTCCGACGTCCAGCGGGTTGGGCAAGACATCGTTGGGCAAGGCCGCGCGTTCAATGGCCATTGGCCGATCATCCGCAAGCCGCAGCCGCGCCAATCGCACGACCTGATCGTCGGCACCAAGGCCCAGGGTCAACGCCTCTTCCGATTTGGGCAAGAACAAGCCACGCTCCAGCCAGCGGATATCGGATTTCAGACCGCGGCGCGCCATATCCTCGGAAAAAGACGTCAGACGCGACAAGGATTGTTCAACCCGCGGGCGGACGGAGGCCACGTAGGACCCCGACCCTTGTTTTTGCACCACAAGGCCCTTTTCAACCAGATCGGCGATGGCCTTGCGCACGGTCACCCGCGACAGACCCGTCAAACTGGCAATCTCTCGTTCAGGCGGGATTGGCATGTCGGGGGCAAGAAAGCCGGTCGTGATACCGCCTTCAATGCGCCTGCGAAGCTGAACATAAAGCGGCCCCGCATCGGCACTTAACCATTCTGCGGGTAAAAGGAATTCCGTGACCGTCATACCTGCTCCTCTATCTGCGACGCCATCGCCAAGGCACCATCAAGCGCGTTCCCCAAAGGCGCCTTAAGTGCGGCCACAACATCTGGGGGCAGCCATTGGGCGTAGCTTGGGCCAATGCCGCCAAGCAAGCACAAAGCTTCGCCCGAGGTCCAACCAATGGCCGCCAATGCGCGCAACAGATAGGCAGCCCCGGCACGCATAAGACCAACCGCCACGGCATCGCCCTCTATTGCCGCCGACAGCACCTTTGGGGCAAAATTGGCAAAGTCTACCGGCTGCGCGCGACCTGCAAAGGCAACAATGGCGGCAGGTTCATCGCCAAATTCCATCAAGACAGCGTCGGTCAGGCCGGTACAATGGCCAGTCCCGTCAACGGCCATCATGACCTGGCGCAGCAGCCCCGCCCCAAGCCAGGCCCCAGAGGCCTGATCGCCCAGATGAAAGCCCCAGCCGCCAAGCGTTTTTTGCTCGCCGCCCGACCTGCGGCCCAAGAACGAACCGGTCCCTATGGCCGCCACCGCGCCGCTTTCGCCCCCCAAGGCCCCTGCCAGCGTCGTGGCCTGATCATCGCTGACCGATATCCGGGCGATCGGCAGGCGCTCGCCAAGGTCTTGTTGCACGGCCCGCGCCTGAGCGTCACCTAGCACCCCCGCCAGACCAAGGTGAACCGAGGCGTGCCTCAGGTCTTTGCCCTCAAGGCCGGCATCGCGCAGAAGTTGCCGGATTGTATCCACAATATTCGCCATGAAAGCATCAGAGCTGCTGACATTCGCGGGACCACCGCTGCGATAAATACACGACGCGTCGGGCGCATGCTTCAGGGCCGCCCGGCACGAAGTGCCGCCGCCATCGATGCCGATAAGGTATTTAATAGGGCTCACCATAATAGATACCATTATAATACCTCACCGCCAAGATGGAAGTGAATTATGACAGTTTCCACGCCATTCTGGCGCTTCCTGGCGTGAAATCTTCGCTTCGGAAGAAAATATTGCCATATTGGTATTGCAAAGGTATCTTGGGGGTATGGAGGGATTCGCGGGATGAAAACCACAACTGAAGGCCTTCATTCTGCGGCTGTCGGGCTGGATACTTTGCCTGCTCCGGAGGTGCTGCGCCGGTTGCTTGCCGCACAGCTCGAGGCGCTGGCCACAGTTGGAACGGCGCTGGCCGGTCTTGATGCGGGTGCCGAGCTGATGGCGTCAGCGATAAATGACGGGGGGCGCATTGCCTATGCTGGCGCGGGATCATCGGCATTGATGGCCAATGCGGACGGCGCAGAGCTTCCCGGCACATTCGGCATCCCTGCCGGTAGCGTGTCATTGAATATGGCAGGTGGTATTCCAACCGATGCCCACATGCCCGGAGATACAGAGGACGATCTGAAGGAAGGCAAACGGGCGGGCAATGCTTTCGGCGACGGTGATGTCGTGATCGCGGTCAGCGCGTCGGGGCGCACGCCTTATGTTATCGGGTTCGCGGTGGCAGCAGGTTCAAATGGCGCCAAAATCATCGCTATTGCAAATAATGCCGCCGCCAAGATCTTCACCCATGCGGATGTTGAAATTTGCCTGCCCACCCCACCGGAACTTGTTGCGGGTTCTACCCGCATGGGGGCAGCCACTGCACAAAAAGTTGCCCTTAATCTGATGTCGACTCTGATGGGCATCAGGCTTGGTCAAATCCATGATGGCATGATGGTTGGGTTGATTGCCGACAATGATAAGTTGCGCGCACGTGCTGCAAATATGGTGGCAAAGATCGCAGGCGTTGACGCCACCTTGGCCAGCCAAAGCCTGAAATCGGCGGGCGGCGCGGTCAAGCCCGCTATCTTGATCAGCTGCGGCGCGTCGCTTGATGATGCGACGCAGATACTGGCCAAGGCGCATGGAAACCTGCGCACCGCTTTGGCCATGCTCAGAACCACCGGACCCGCCTGCAAATCATAATACCAACCAAGGGAGAACATCATGAAACATTCCAAACTGACCGCACTGCTGCTTGCGTCTACGATCGCCGGGGGCAGTGCTTGGGCCGATGATGTCACGCTGACGATCGAAAGCTGGCGCAATGACGATCTGACCATCTGGCAAGACAAAATCATTCCGGCATTTGAGGCGGGCCATCCCGGCATCAAGGTGCAATTCACCCCATCCGCCCCAGCAGAATACAATGCCGCGCTGAACTCAAAACTTGATGCGGGCTCTGCTGGCGATTTGATCACCTGCCGCCCCTTTGACGCGTCATTGGCACTTTACGACAAGGGGCAGCTTGCCGATCTGTCAAGCCTTGGCTCGATGGCCAATTTCTCTGACGTAGCAAAATCGGCCTGGCAGACCGACGATGGTGCAGCCACCTTTTGTGTGCCAATGGCCAGCGTCATCCACGGCTTCATCTATAACAAAGACGCCTTTGACGAACTTGGCCTTGCGGTGCCGACCACGGTTGATGAATTCTTCGCGACACTCGACAAGATCAAGGAAGACGGCAGCTATATCCCGATGGCGATGGGCACCAATGATCAATGGGAAGCCGCCACCATGGGGTATAACAATATCGGCCCCAACTACTGGAAAGGCGAAGAGGGCCGTCTTGCGCTGATCGCCGGCAGCCAAAAGCTGACTGATGAGGCATGGGTCGCCCCCTACCGCCAACTTGCGCGCTGGAAAGACTATCTTGGCGACGGGTTCGAGGCACAGACCTATCCTGACAGCCAAAACCTGTTCACCCTTGGCCGCGCGGCTATCTATCCGGCAGGTTCTTGGGAAATCTCGGGCTTTAACGCACAGGCGACTTTCACTATGGGCGCCTTCGCACCTCCGGTTCAGGCCGCTGGTGATACCTGCTATATTTCGGATCATACCGACATCGCACTGGGTATGAACGCCCAATCAGCACATCCGGACGAGGCAAAGGTCTTTCTTGACTGGGTTGGTTCTGTCGAGTTTGCGACACTTTATGCAAACGCCCTGCCCGGCTTCTTCTCGCTCAACTCGACACCGGTGGTGATGGAAGATCCGCTTGCGCAAGAGTTCGTAAGCTGGCGCGACAGTTGCCAATCGTCAATCCGCTCGACCTATCAGATCTTGTCGCGCGGCACGCCCAATCTGGAAAATGAGACCTGGAATGCCAGCGTAAGCACGATCAAAGGCACTGAGACCCCGGAAGAAGCCGGTGCCCGCCTGCAAGCAGGCTTGTCAAGCTGGTACGCGCCGCAAAAGTAACCCTTTGAACAGCCGTGTCGGGCGGCGTGAATGCCGCCCGATCCGATACCAGGAGGCGATATGAGCACCCGAAGCAAAAGCCATGTGATCGTCTTTCTGGCGCCTGCCGTTCTGGTCTACACGGCGGTCATGATTTACCCTCTTTTCAATACGTTGCGCCTTTCTCTTTATGAAAGTGGCGCCGACGGCCGGGTCTTTGCCGGGCTGAAGAATTTTACCACGCTTTTCACCGACCCGAATTGGTCGGGCGCATTCTGGAATGCCTTGGGTAACAATTTTTGGTTCTTCATCGTCCATATGGTTGTCCAAAACCCAATCGGCATTGCCCTGGCGGCCTTGTTGTCGCACCCAAGGTTAAGATATGCCGCCCTTTACCGATCGGCGATCTTCATTCCAACAATTTTGTCTTTTGTTATAGTGGGTTTTGCGTGGAAGCTCATCTTATCGCCAATCTGGGGAATTGCCCCGAACATGCTGGATGCCGTTGGTCTGAAATCACTCTTCGCGCCTTGGTTGGGTAAAGAGGAGTATGCGCTTACGACTTTGGCGCTGGTGTCCGTGTGGCAATTTGTTGGTATTCCGATGATGTTGATTTACGCCGCACTTCTATCCATCCCGGAAGAGATCCTTGAGGCAGGGGAAGTTGATGGCATCACCGGAATCGCCGCTTTTTGGAAGATAAAGCTGCCGCTTATCCTGCCCTCGATCGGGATTATCTCTATCTTGACATTCGTAGGCAATTTCAATGCGTTTGACTTGATATATTCGTCCCAAGGCGCCCTTGCCGGGCCCAACTATGCAACCGACATCTTGGGGACTTTCCTTTACCGGACATTCTTCGGCTTTCAGCTGCAATTGGGCGATCCTCATATGGGCTCGACCATTGCGACGGCGATGTTTGCAATCATTCTCGCAGGCGTTTGCCTTTACCTCTTCGCTATCCAGACGCGCATGCGGCGCTATCAGTTCTGAGGACACCATGAACAAAGCCCGCCAAAACCCGCTGAACAGTTTCGCCGCCCATGCTGTGCTGATCCTTTACGTGTTGATCGCGCTGTTTCCGGTTTTTGTGATCCTTATCAACTCCTTCAAGACCCGGCGCGCGATCTTTTCGGAACCGCTGAGCCTGCCATTCGGCGATGCCTTTTCATTGGTCGGCTATCAGACAGTGATGAAACAGGGTGATTTCTTTTTGTATTTCCAAAACTCGATGATCGTCACGGTCGGCTCGTTGTTTTTCATCCTGCTTTTCGGTTCAATGGCCGCCTTCGCGCTGTCGGAATACCGGTTTCGGGGGAATATGCTGATGGGCCTATATCTGGCCTTGGGCATCATGATCCCGATCCGCATCGGTACGGTCGCTATTCTTGAATTGATGGTCCAGACCGGGTTGGTCAACACATTGACCGCGCTTATCCTCGTTTATACCGCGCAGGGCCTGCCACTGGCGGTTTTCATTTTGTCAGAGTTCATGCGCCAGGTGTCGGATGATCTGAAGAACGCCGGGCGGATAGACGGTCTTAGCGAATATACCATATTTTTCAAACTTGTACTGCCGCTTGTTCGCCCATCTATGGCCACCGTGGCCGTCTTCAATATGATCCCGATCTGGAACGACCTTTGGTTTCCGCTGATACTTGCCCCCTCCGAGGCGACCAAGACACTCACCCTTGGCAGTCAGATTTTCATTGGCCAGTTTGTTACGGATTGGAACGCGGTCTTATCGGCGCTTTCAATGGCGATCCTTCCGGTACTGGTGCTTTATGTCATTTTCTCGCGGCAACTGATCCGCGGCATCACTTCGGGGGCGGTAAAATGAGGGCACTGATCGCAGGTCTTGGCAATATGGGGCAAAGCCACGCCTTGGCCCTTCACCGCCATCCTAGGGTCGAAATCGTTGGTCTGGTGAACCGGTCCGCGCGCGCCCTGCCTGCGGATCTTGCGCCCTACCCGCTTTTTGGCGATTTTCACGAGGCGCTTGCGACCACACGGCCTGATCTGGTGGTCATCGCCACCTATTCCGACAGCCATGCAGATTACGCCTGCGCCGCGATGGAGGCGGGCGCGCATGTCTTTGTTGAAAAGCCGCTGGCGACCACTGTGGCCGACGCAAGCCGGGTGGTTGAATGCGCCAAGCGTCTTAACCGCAAACTGGTGGTAGGCTACATCTTGCGCCATCATCCGTCATGGCAACGCCTGATCTATGAGGCACGCGCACTGGGCGGGCCCTTTGTTTTTCGCTTCAACCTCAACCAGCAATCCACTGATAAGACATGGGAAACCCATAAGGCACTTATGCAAACCACCTCGCCCATCGTCGATTGCGGGGTGCATTATGTGGATGTGATGTGCCAAATCACCGATGCGCAGCCTTTGCGGGTGAATGGCATGGGCCTCAGGCTGTCGGATGAGATCGCCCAAGACATGTATAATTACGGCCAGTTCCAGGTGGTATATGACGATGGCTCTGTCGGTTGGTATGAGGCGGGCTGGGGCCCGATGATGTCCGAAGTTGCCCATTTCGTAAAAGACGTCGTCTCCCCCAATGGGGCGGTATCCATCCTTTCGGGCATGCACCCGCAATCTGACGATGTAGAGGGGCATACCAAGGTGGGCGCATTGCGGATTCATTTGGTGAATGGCACCGACCGCGATGTGACCTTTCCGTCAGAGCCTGACCACCAGGCTTTGTGCGATGCCGAGCAGGCCTTCGTTCTGGACGCGATTGCAAACGACCATGACCTTGGCCGCCATATGGACGACGCTGTGACATCCTTGGCGATCTGCCTTGCGGCAGACGAAAGCATTCGTACTGGCCACCCCGTAGACCTGAAAGCGTGAGAATGACTGCATTAGCCCTTGAAAATATACACAAATCATTCGGAGCGGTCGAGGTTCTGAAGGACATCAACCTAACGGTCGCCGAAGGCGAATTTGTCGTCTTCGTCGGCCCGTCCGGATGTGGAAAGTCCACATTGCTGCGGGTGATCGCGGGGCTTGAGGACGCAACATCCGGCGCCGTGAAAATTGGCGACCAGGACGTTACCACAACACCGCCCGCCAAACGTGGCATTGCGATGGTTTTCCAATCATATGCCCTTTACCCCCATCTGGATGTTGAAGGGAATATGACGCTTGGCCTTAAGCAGGCAGGCGAATCCGCCTCTGTCATCAGTGAACGCGTCGCCATCGCGGCCGCTTTGCTTGAACTCGGCCCCTACCTTAAGCGGCGGCCGGCAGAGCTGTCAGGCGGCCAACGCCAACGCGTGGCCATTGGGCGTGCGATCGTGCGCAAGCCGGAATTGTTCTTGTTTGATGAACCTCTGTCCAATCTGGATGCGGCTTTGCGCATGGCCACCCGTGTGGAAATCGCCCGTCTTCACCGCAAATTGGGGGCCAGTATGATCTATGTCACCCACGACCAGACCGAGGCGATGACCTTGGCGGACCGCATCGTCGTGTTGCGCGACGGCAAGATTGAGCAGGTCGGTACCCCGATGGAGCTTTATAATGACCCGATAAATCAGTTTGTGGCTGGCTTCTTAGGAGCGCCGTCAATGAACTTTTTGCGCGCAGCTCCGCTTGGCATGCAAGGGGCGACACTTGGCATTCGCCCCGAACATCTGACCGTGGGTGGCAAGGCGCGTATCAGTGGGACAATCACCCATGTTGAAAGACTGGGCGGCGATACCAACCTTTTGGTGTCCACGCCGGATGATGAGATGATAACCGTGCGGCTTTTCGGCCAGCATGATCACAAGGTTGATGCGTCAATCGCCCTTGATTTTGCCGACCCACATTGCTTTCATTTTGACAGTGAGGGTCGGCGCATAAGTCGATGATATATATCATGAAGTATTGATGCAGCGGCGCCCGGTATCAGGTCACAACATCCGGGGTTTTCCGACCGGTAATTGCGGCAATTCCAGCCAGCACTTCCGCCGCCGCCATAACAGGTGCCAAGGCGCGCTGAACCGGTTCGCCCAGCCCGTCTGGCCCCGGGACATAACGCTCCAGATAAAGGCGAAGGGTTGCGCCTTCCGTGCCGGTTCCCGACAAGCGCAGCACCAAGCGCGACCCATCCGTAAACGAAACCCGAAGCCCCTGCCCCTTTGACGTCGAACCATCGACCGGATCGTCATAGGAAAAATCATCCGCCGTATTTACGATAAGCCCGCCTACATTGCTGCCGGGCAATTCCCCAAGCTGGTCGCGCAAACGCGCCATCACTGCCTCGGCCTTATCGGTCTGCAAGGCTTCATAATCATGCCGGGAATAGTAATTCCGCCCGTATTTTGCCCAATGATCATTCAATATTTCTTGAACAGAAACAGAACGTTCTGCGATGATATTCAACCAAAACAGAACCGCCCAAAGCCCGTCCTTTTCGCGGATATGGTTTGAACCGGTTCCAAAACTTTCCTCGCCACAGATCGTGGCGCGCCCGGCGTCCATCAGGTTGCCAAAAAACTTCCAGCCTGTCGGTGTCTCATAGGCCTCAATTCCCAGCGCATCGGCAACCCTATCGGCGGCGGCTGATGTTGGCATGGATCGCGCGATCCCCTGCAACCCATCCTTGTAAGCCGGAATCAGCCGCGCATTCGCGGCCAGAACGGCCAGGCTATCGGATGGCGAGACATAGCAATTGCGACCGACAACCATATTGCGGTCACCATCACCGTCTGATGCAGCACCAAAGTCGGGACCATCCGCTGAAAACATCTCATCCATAAGCTGTTTGGCCCAGGTTGGATTGGGGTCGGGATGCATTCCGCCAAAATCGGGCAAGGGCGTGCCATTGACAACGGTGCCCGAAGCCGCGCCAAGCCGGTTTTCCAATATCTCTTTGGCATAGGGGCCGGTGACGGCGCACATTGCATCAAACCGCATTGAAAACCCGGTTGCGAACATCGCCCGTATCTTGCCGAAATCAAACAGGCTTGCCATCAGATCGGCGTAATCCGCCACAGGATCAACGACAATAACCTCCATATTACCAAGCGCTTGCGCCCCAATCTTCATAAGATCAATGTCGGTGGCATCAAGGCTGTGATACTGTGTAAGGCATTCAGTTCTGGCGAAAATTGCGTCTGTGATATTCTCGGTCGCAGGGCCGCCATTGGCCATGTTGAACTTCACACCGAAATCTTCATCAACCCCGCCGGGATTGTGCGAGGCCGACATGATGATGCCGCCATCGGTCTTGTTCAGCCGGATAAGATGTGACGCGGCTGGCGTCGATAAAAGCGCGCCCTGCCCCACGATCACACGCTGCGCGCCATTTGCCGCCGCCATGCGCAAGATCACCTGAGCGGCCACATCGTTAAAGTACCGCCCGTCGCCTCCAAGCACGAATGTCTTGCCCTTGGCCCCGCCGATCGCATCAAAGGTCGCTTGAATGAAATTCTCAAGATAACCCGGCGCCATGAACACCCTGGTTTTCTTGCGAAGGCCCGATGTTCCCGGCTTTTGCCCTGCGATGGGCGTAGTTTTATGGGTGATACTCTTCACGCGGGCATTCTCCTATACAGGCATCTTCGGTCACGATTGGGACGCCATGGTGAATGTCGCCCCAGCGCAGGCTTGCTACAACAAACCAAGCGCCGCGCCAATTCCTAACCTCAAATACCCGCCGCGTGGTCCCGCAGCTTCAACCAAGCGCATATCCTGCACCGCGCACGGTTCTGACCGGATCATCGCCGCCGTGGAAGCACAGAGCCTTGCGCAGCCGCCCGACATGGACATCGACCGTGCGGGTATCGACGTAAATGTCGCGGCCCCATACACGGTCCAGCAATTGTTCCCGGCTCCAGACCCGCCCCGGCTTTTCAAGGAAGGTCGAAAGCAGCCGAAACTCTGTCGGGCCAAGCTTCAATGGCTTGCCGTCACGGTGCACCCGGTGGCTTGCGGCATCAAGCTTGATATCCTCAAACTCCATGACTTCGCCCTGGCTTGCAGGGTGTGAACGGCGCAGCTGTGTGCGCACACGCGCCATCAACTCGCTTACCGAATAGGGCTTAACGACATAGTCGTCGGCACCGGTTTCAAGGCCACGCACGCGGTCCACTTCTTCGGAACGTGCAGAAAGCATGATGATCGGCACCGATTTGGTTTCAGAGCGTGACTTCAGGCGGCGGCATACCTCGATACCCGATACATTGGGCAGCATCCAATCCAAGACGATCAGATCCGGGGTTTCCTCGGCCACCAAAAGCAGGGCTTCTTCGCCGTTATCGGCCTGCAGGACACGAAACCCAAGCGCCTCCAGGTTATAGGCAAGCACTTCGCGCTGTGCAGGTTCGTCTTCGACCAGCAAGACCGATGGCGTTGATTGGGACATCGTCAGACCTCGGTCACTTTGCCAAGATCGGCGACGCTTTCGGCTTTGGGCCGGGTGTCCTCGGGGATTTCGCCGGTAATCAGATAGACGACCTGTTCGGCAATCGCAGTTGCATGATCGCCCATCCGTTCGACGTTCTTGGCGATGAAGTGAAGATGCATACAAGCGGTAATGTTACGCGGATCTTCCAACATATGGGTTAAAAACTCGCGGAAAAGCGCGTTATATATCTGGTCGATGTCGCGGTCGCGCAGGCGCACGTCTTGGGCAAGATCAAGTTGGCGTCCGGCATAAGCATCCAGCGCGTCGGACAAAAGCTCTGCCACCGCTTTTGACATCCGGCGCAAGGAGCCGCCCGCCCCCGCGATCGGGCCAAGCTGGCCCAGCACCAACGCGCGTTTGGCCATGTTCTTCGCGTAATCACCAACACGTTCAAGGCTGGATGCGATTTTGATCACGCTCAGCACCATGCGCAAATCTGATGCGGTCGGTGCGCGCAGTGCAATCAACTGCGCGGCCTCTTCGTTGATCTTCATCTCTAGCGCATCAATTGCCTTGTCGTTCTTGCGAACTTGTTCGGCCAGATCTTCGTCAAATGTTTCCAATGACTTGGCGGCGTTCGCGATGGCGGTTTCGACCATCCCGCCCATCTTCATCACCAAGGCCTGAATAGTTTCCAGGTCACGGTCAAAGGCGCTGGCTATGTGTTGCTCTGCCATGATCTTCTCCTTTAGCCGATACGGCCGGTAATGTAACTTTCAGTGCGTGGGTCGCTTGGTTTGGTGAAAATCTGCGGTGTATCGCCATATTCGACCAGGTTTCCGAGGTGAAAGAAGGCGGTCTTTTGGCTGACCCGCGCTGCTTGCTGCATCGAATGGGTCACGATCACGACCGAGTAGCTGGCGCGCAATTCGTCAATAAGCTCTTCCACCTGCGCGGTTGCGATCGGGTCAAGTGCAGAGCAAGGCTCATCCATCAACAGCACTTCGGGCGAAGTGGCCACGGCGCGGGCAATGCACAAGCGTTGCTGCTGCCCCCCCGAAAGCCCGGTGCCGGGGGCATGCAGGCGGTCCTTGACCTCATTCCACAAGGCGGCGCGGCGGATGGATTGTTCAACGATATCGTCAAGCTCGGCCTTGTTGCGGGTAAGTCCGTGAATGCGGGGGCCGTAGGCGACATTGTCGTAGATCGACTTGGGGAAAGGGTTTGGCTTTTGGAACACCATACCGATCTTGGCGCGCAACTGCACCGGGTCAACGCGACGATCATAGATATCTTCGCCTTCAAGCTTGATTTCCCCCTCCACCCGACAGCCGGCGATCGTGTCATTCATCCGGTTAAGACAGCGCAAGAAAGTGGATTTCCCGCAGCCTGAAGGGCCAATGAAAGCCGTGACCGTGCGGTCAAGAATATCGACGTCGACATCCTTCAGCGCGTGATTATCGCCGTAATGAACCTGCACATTGCGAGCTGTGATCTTGTTTGTTTCCGTTGTCACGGTTTTCTCCATCAATCGCATATCGTTCATCTTGGTACCCTTCTGACTTGGCTTACCATCGCCGCTCAAACCGTCGGCGCAGAATGATTGCCATAAAATTCATGACCAGAAGAAAGGCCAAAAGTACGATGATCGCACCCGAGGCGCGCTCTGCAAAAGCGGGATCCGCGCGTTGCGTCCAGTTGTAGATCTGGACCGGAAGTGCGGTTGCCGGATCAAAGAAGCCTTCCAGTGGCATGCCCGGATAGTCGCGTACAAAAGCCACCATACCGATCAAAAGCAAGGGGGCGGTTTCACCCAACGCTTGGGCAAGGCCGATAATCATGCCCGTCAAGATGCCGGGGGCTGCCAAAGGCAAGACATGGTGCAAGACCGATTGCATCTTTGACGCCCCGACCCCAAGTGCTGCATCCCGTATCGAAGGCGGCACGGCCTTAAGGGCGGCACGTGCGGGGATGATAATGCGCGGCAAGGTCATCAATGTCAGAACCAACCCGCCGACAATGGGCGCCGATTGGGGCAAGCCCGCGAAGTTTATGAATACCGCAAGGCCCAAGATACCAAACACGATCGAAGGCACCGCCGCCAGGTTAGAGATATTGACTTCGATAATATCCGTCACCCAGTTTTTTGCAGCGAACTCCTCAAGATAGACGGCGGCCGCAACGCCGATTGGCAAGGCCAGGAACAAGACCACCAGCATCATATAGGCCGATCCGATGATGGCGACACCCAGGCCCGCTGCCTCTGGCCGTTTCTCTGATGCGTCGGGTGCGGTCAAAAAGGCAAAGTTGAACTTTGTAGCCATCAGCCCGGCATCGGTCAGCGCATCAGCCAGCGTCAACTGCGCGGGCGTGACCTTGCTGTCCAGTGCCGCACTTTCGGCGGTAACCCGGCCCTTGTAGTAACCATCGATGCGCCCCCCGACCCGCAACTGAAACTCAAGCGTCTGGCCAATCAATGTCGGATCAGCAAGCACTTGATTGCGAATGGTTGCGGGCGACTCCCCTGAAAGGATCGCGGCAATATCTTTGTCGCTTAAGCCCTCGATCGAAATGCCCTTTTCATCCAGCATCTGGCGGAACGACGCCACGATAACCTTGGCATAACCGATGGTTGTGACCTTTTTCATCACCTCAAGGTCACGGATGCCTGATTTGTCGAGCTTTTCTTCGCTGAGCGCGACAGGGATATTGACATAGGTCTGGCGAAAGGCCGAGGCGCCATTGCTGAATATCGACACCAAAAGCATCGCCAGCATCAGCACCGCCACGATGACAGCCGCAAGGCCATAAGCTTTGAAGCGCGCCTCGGCACGGTTGCGCGAAATCGTGCGGGCATCAGGTGCCAGAAGCGAGTTTGGCTTACCCTTGGCGGCCGAAATATCGGTCATTCGTATTGCTCCCGGTATTTGCGCACGATGTAGAGGGCTATGACATTCAGACCAAGGGTGACCACGAAGAGGGTCAGCCCCAAGGCGAAAGCCACCAGTGTTTCGGGGGCGGCAAAATCGGTATCCCCGGTCAATTGGCTGACGATCTTTACCGTAATGGTTGTCATTGCCTCAAACGGGTTGAGGCTCAGCTTGGCCGCCGCACCTGCGCCAAGAACCACAATCATCGTCTCACCAATCGCACGGCTGGCTGCCAAAAGCACGGCGCCGACAATGCCTGGCAAAGCGGCAGGCAAGACCACCTGGCGGATCGTTTCTGATGACGTGGCCCCAAGCCCCAGCGATCCGTCGCGCAGGCTTTGTGGCACCGCATTGATAATGTCATCGGACAATGAGGATACGAAAGGAATGATCATTATTCCCATCACAAGGCCCGCAGTCATCACGGATGAGCCGCTTTCGCCAAGCCCAAGCGGTGATGCGAAGTAATCGCGCAGCATCGGGCCCACGGTGATCAGGGCGAAAAGCCCGTAAACGATGGTGGGAATACCTGCCAACATCTCAATCGCGGGCTTTGCCAAGCTGCGCACACGCGGGCTGGCATATTCAGACATGTAGATCGCAGCGAACAAACCGATCGGCACAGCCACGGCCAAAGCAATTGCAGAAACGAACAACGTGCCCCAAAG
>JBAUHP010000036.1:0-3288 GCA_049680345.1 Albidovulum sp.
TTTTCGGCCCTTGCGGCGCGCGGTTGCTGTTCATTCCCCGCGCGGTATTGAGCGTTCTGCTATTGCTGGGGCCATGCGGCGCTTGGGTGCTGCTTGGGTTGTCGGCCCATAGCCTTTTGATCTTGCACCGCTATCAAGGGCCCTACAATGGCGGCAGTGACCGTATGGGGCTGTTGATCTTGTACTGCCTTTGCCTGTCGCGCTGGCTGCCGGAGGGCGTTCTGGCCGAGGCCGCGTTCGGGTATTTGGGGGTGCAGGTGATCTTGTCGTATTTCATCTCCGGTCAGGTCAAGATCGTCAATCCGGAGTGGAGGAGCGGGCGCGCTTTGCAAGATGTATTCAGCTTCTCGGCCTATCCGGTCGCGGAGTCTTTGCGCGCGCTTTCCAACCGCCCGCGCGGCCTGTGTTTTGCGTCTTGGGTCGTTATGTTGTTTGAGGTTCTTTTCCCGTTGAGTTTCGTGAATTCCGCCTTGCTGATCGCCGCACTTGGTTTGGCAGCCGCATTCCATGTGGCCAATGCATGTTTGTTTGGATTGAACCGTTTCGTGTGGTTCTGGATTGCGGCCTATCCGTCGATCTTGTGGCTGCAGGCCCGTTTGATGCAAGGCGCGTGATCCCTGCGGGCCGTCATCCTGGATTGAAATCAAAGGTTTAGGGGGGGATGATGCCTGGTGAGGGGCTATTCCGTCAGGTTTTGGTTTTGCGACAGCATCAGGTTCAATTCACGAGAAAGCTTGCGTTGCATCGCGGCTGCGAAGTCTTGGTTGCGGCTTGCGGTCATCACAAACGAATCTTCGCCGCCGGTGACAAGGTAGCGGTAGTAGTTTGGCAATTCCCGGTCGCCATCCGGTATGACCAAACCATTGATGGTAATGCCCAAGGCCACAGCCCGATCACGCGCGAAAACCGGTGAAGGCCCGGAGTTGCTTCTTGAATCGCCTGAGATGTCAATTTTCCGCGCTGTTCCTGCAAATTTATTGGTTTCAATCAGCCTTGTCGCATAGTCGATTGCATAGGCAATCGAGGTTCCCCGACCCGTTTTGGCGCGCGGCGCCAGATCGACAAGCCGCGAAAACTCTAAAATGTCGGCGTAATCGCGCAGATGACGCCAATCCACAGCTTGATGATTGAGGCTTCCGACGCTCCAATGAACCAAAGTCACAGCGACGCCATCGGGTTGATCCAGGATGATGTCGACGATTTCGGGGGACCGGAATGCTTTGGCAATGCCCGACATCTGCAGGTGATATTCTGACGCGCTCACACTGATCGAGGTATCCACGGCGAGAACAAGCTCAATCGATACGCGTTCTTGTGACTGGGCAGCCCCGGTGGCTGCGATAGCCGCGGCGATAATTGCACCATTGAATAAGGCCATGTCATTCCTGTGGTTCATACCAAGCACAACATGGGGCAAAAACGGGCCAGTATCAATTATCGTGGCTTCAAGGCTCCGGGGTTTTGGTTTCGCCTTCTTGTTGCAAGGATGAGAAGGCTTCAGCTGCGAAAATGTTTCGCCAGTTTCAGCCCCTGACCTTGATAATTCGACGCAAGGCCAGCGCCGTAAAGCCGTTCCGGGCGGGTGGCCATATGCTCATAAACCAGCCGTCCGACGATCTGGCCATCTTCCAGCACGAAAGGTGCTTCGTGGCAGCGCACTTCCAATACGCCACGAGAGCCTTTGCCGCCCACACTGCCATGGCCAAAGCCCGGATCGAAGAAGCCTGCGTAATGCACCCGAAACTCGCCCACCATGGCCAGATAGGGGGCCATTTCGGCGGCATAATCGGGCGGGATCGTGACCGCCTCGCGGCTGACCAGAATATAAAAGGCGCCGGGATCAAGGATGATGCGGCCGTCGCGGGTGCGCAGTTCTTCCCAAAAATCGCTTGCCGGGTAGTGGCCGATCAGATCAAGGTCAATGACCCCGGTATGCGGCTTGGCGCGGTAGCCCACCAGATCGCCCTGCGCGGGGCTGAGGTCGACCGAGAAGCCGAGACCCTCGGATATCAACGCCTTGCCACTGACAAGCGGTTCTTGAGCGTGCAGAGCCGCTAAGGCGCGGTCATCCAGCACGGCTTGGCCCATGCGAAACCGGATCTGGTTCAGCCGCATGCCCGGGCGGACCAGAACCGAGAAGGAGCGGGGGCAGATTTCGGCAAAAAGCGGGCCGTGATACCCTTCGGGGATGCGGTCAAACTCGACGCCTTCATCGGTGATGGTGCGGGTCAGCAGATCAAGCCTGCCGGTGGAGCTTTTGGCATTGGCAACGGCGCTGATGCCTTGGGGCAGGGCAAGGCTTTCCATCAGGGGCACGACATAGACGCAGCCCTTTTCAAGCACGGCGCCTTGGGTCAGATCGACCCTGTGCATCTCGAATTCCGCGATGCGGTCGGTCACCCGGCGTCCGTGACCGGCCAGAAACGAGGCGCGCACCCGGTAGGCCATCGTGCCAAGTCGAAGGTCAAGGCTGGCGGGCTGGATCTGTGCGTCAGTGACCGGCAGATCGGCGGTAATGTCACCGCGCGCGATCATGGCGCGCAGGGCGCTGTCGGCCAAAACCCCTGTATTTTCCGTCATGCCTGCCTCCGGATAAGCCAAGGCCCACCCCGATGACGGAGTGGGCCTTTGTCGAAATGGTCGGGCCGGTGAGATTCGAACTCACGACCTTCCGTCCCCCAGACGGACGCGCTAACCAGGCTGCGCCACGGCCCGACGCGGCGGTGTATAGGCCGATTGAGGGGGTGGGGGCAAGCAGCAAAACGCATGGGATGGGACCGGGTCAACAGTTACGGGCTAACGGCCGGAACTATGGCCGCTTTTTGATCTGCGATCATGAATTTCCGAGATACGCCGATAGATGACACGCAGCTCGCTTCGGCGTTGTGAGGCGTGATAGGCGGTCATGGCCCGCAAGAGGGCAGCGGCGGGAATCGTAGCGCCGTCGGCAAGCGGTGCATCGCGGTGTGTCGTTGGCTGAGCGGGGTCCTGGGGCGTGCTTGCAGTGTCGCGTTCGCGTTGCAGATCGGCGCGGGCCGAGACGCCCGGCGCGATGTCGGCCAAGGGGGCCGCGGTCTTGCGCGGTTCTGCTGGGGCTGCAGCTTGAATGGTCTCTTCGACCGGGGCTGGGGCTGCGACTGGGGTTACGACTGGGGCTGCGGCTGGCGGGGCAGGCGGCGGATTATCGGCCGGTGTCGGGGTTTCGGGGGCCGTGATCGGGCTGTCATCCATTGCGGCGTCGTCTTCAGCGAGGCTTGCAACATGGCGCACACCGCGTTCGCGCAGCAG
>JBAUHP010000037.1:0-5557 GCA_049680345.1 Albidovulum sp.
GCGATCAGCGCGTTTCTGAGCGCGTGTCTCATCACCACATTGCCAAAGCTGACCCCCTTCAGGCGGGCCGTGCGGATATATTGTGCAGTCATCACCTCGGCCATCGAGGCGCGGGTCATCCGGGCGATATAGCCCACGCCGTAAAGGGCGATTGTGGCGACCGGCAAGGTGAAGTTGGCGAATGTGATCCCGTCCATTGCCGAGGTCGCAGTGCCTTTGAATATCTGCATGCCGAATGCCGATGTGGCAAAGGTCGCAATCAGCACAACACCCGAGACATATTCCGGTGTCGCGGATGATGCGATGGAGAATGTCGAAAGCGTGCGGTCAAGCCGCGACCCCTCACGCATGCCTGACAACACACCGATCAGAAGGGCGATGGGCACCATGGTCACAAGGACGCAAAGCATCAGTATGCCCGTCAAACCCAGACGCGTTGAAATGATTTCCGAAACCGGAGCTTTGAAAACATTGGACTGACCCCAATCGCCTTGCAACACCCCGCAATAGCGTGCCGCCTCAGCCGGGTCTTGCCCTTTGGTGATACAGCGCCCGGTCATGGTTCCGTCGGTGTCTTCACGGGTCCAGCCCGGCAAGATGCCCAGCCATTCGCCGTAACGCGACAGCATCGGTTGTGCATAGCCGTTCTTTTCCAGCCAACTTGCAACCTCAGCATCACTGATGCGGCTACCGGCCTCGGATTTTGCAATCTTCTCAAGGTTCGGTGGCAAGTTGGTCAGATAGAAAACCACCAATGTAAGACTAAGTGCCGTCAGCACCATCGTCAGAATACGCCTGATCACGAATTTTAGCATTTTTTGATCCCTCTGGCCCGTGAAGGAGGGCCGCACACCCCAGGGTCGGACTTCTTGGCTATAGTCCATTAACAAGGGGCGCAGTCAAGCCGCGCCCCTTGCAGGTCAGTTAAGCCTTAGGATCAAGCTTCAACCCACCACTTGTAGTGGTGATGCTCGAACGTCGGGTGCATGTCTGTACCATTCACGCCAGGCTTGAAGTGGCGGTAAAGTGAGCGCCAGTAAGGTTGGATCACAACCCCTTCATCTTGCATGATTTTCTCGATCTTAGCCATCACCACACGGCGGTCATCCGCATCCGGGGTGGCCAAGGCTTCACCCAGCAGCGCGTCAAATTCGGCATTGTTGAACGCCGTCTCGTTCCACGCCACACCGCCTTTATAGGCAAGTGCCAGAACCTGCACGCCAAGCGGGCGCATGTTCCATTCGGTCGCCGAAAACGGGTACTTCAGCCAATCGTTCCAGAAGGTCGAGCCTGGCAAGATTGTCCGCTTGATATTGATACCCGCATCACGGATCTGTGCTGCAACCGCGTCACAAGATGCCGCCTGCCAGCCATCGTCAAGCGAGATCAGTTCAAACTCTGTCTCTGCATGTCCGGCCGCATCAATAGCCGCCTTTGCGGCCGCCTTATCGACGACAAGGGGGGGAAGTTCGGCATATTCAGGGTGGATCGGGCAAACATGGTGGTTTTCCGCAGGTGATCCAAGCCCAGCATAACCAAGTTGCAAGACGACGGCGTTATCAACGGCCGTTTGCAACGCTTTGCGGACATTCACATCACTGTAAAGGTCAGACTCTTGATTGAACCGGACGCAAAGCGTGGCCGATGTAAGGGCCTCGGATTTGTTCCATCCCAAACCGTCAAAGATCTCGACGAATTCACCATCGGTGCGGTGCACCAGGTCAATTTCGTCGGAACCGGCGGCTGCCGCAAAAGCGGACGGGTCGGTGCCCAGATCGATGTATTCAATCCGGTCAACGTAAGGGCCGCCATAAACCTCGGTGCCCCACCAGGTGTGATCCGCATTGCGGACCAGAACCTGCTTGACGCCAACTTCGTTGGATTCGGGCAAATATGGGCCAGTGCCGATTGGGTTGGCAGAGGGGTCGCCATTGTCATAACCTGAGTGCACCACAGCTGCCGGGTAATCAGCCATACCTACAATCAAGGTAATGTCGGGCGCAGGCAAAGTCAGCTTGACGGTGTAGTCATCGACAACAACAACGCCACCTTCGCGGGCGGTTTTTGTCGTCTCATCAACCAGCCCACCCATACGGGCAGCCATTGAGTTACCTTCGACATTGGCGTCACACCAGCGGGTGATGTTGTTGGCTACATCCGCTGCGGTGAAATCATCGCCATTGTTCCACTTAACACCCTTGCGAACATTCAAGGTATATTCGCTGGCATCATCATTTGTTGACCAGCCTTCAAGAAGCATACCGCGGATCGTGCCGTCGGCGTTATATTCAACCATATATTCCAACCAACCGCGAGAGAAGTTGGCAAGCTCTGACCAGTCATAGGTGCGTGGATCTTTCAGCGCCTTGGTTTCCAGCTGACAGCGCAAAGTGCCGCCCATGACGGGTTCGGCAGCCATGGCTTTTGGAGCGGCAACACCAAGCAGGCCATATGCAGCAGTTGCAGAAACGCCCAAAGCAGTTGTACGGCTCAAAAATTCACGGCGGCTAAGTTTTCCGGCCTTGCAGTCATCAGCATAGATCTTTGCTGTTGGATGCATGGTCTCGGGTTTGAAATGTTTCGTCATCGCTGTTCTCCCTGTGCGACAATCTTTGCGGATGGCATAAACGCCCCCGCTTTCCCGGCAGGGTATTCTGACAGTGCCAGAAAACCCGAAGTGCCATTGCGCCGTGTTTTTACCACCGCGTCAATGTCAGAAAACGACATATAGCACCGTTTTTCGCCATCTGTCGATGTTTATGGATTTTTTTCCGTGATCGCGGATATGCGCCCGGCGGTTAGCTGGCCTTGCGAAACGCTGACGGGGTTTTTCCGACCCGGTGCTGAAAGGCGCGGGTGAAATAGGCGGCCGAGGTGAATCCCAAAGACTCCGCGACCCGCGCAATCGGAAGGCGGGTTTCGGACAAAAGCTTGCGGGCCTCGAAGATCAACCTGTCGTGCAAAAGATCGGAAGCTGATCTGCCACAGGTCTTGTTGCAAACGCGGGTCAGATGGGTTGGTGTCACGCCCAGCTCGTGGGCGAATTCCGACACGCCCTTGCCCGACCTGAAGCCGCGTTCCAATACGTCTGCATAGGCCCTTGCCAGTCTGCGCGACGCATCAAGGCTTGGGCTTTGGTCGCTCAACGCCGCACTTTGACGTTCAAGCCAGACGCCAAGCAAGCCAAGGTGGTGCAAGGCCGCCTTGTGGTTTCCGGCCCGGTCGCTTTCGGTTTCGCGCTGGATATTGTCGATCACGGCCGAAAGCTCTGCTTGCGGGGTCACGTCGCGGATGCGCAGGTGCAATGGCTCGCCAGGCAAATCAATTTCGTGATCATGCCCGAAAAATACCGCCGTTCCGAAAGTTTGCGCGCCAACTTCAAAGCCGTGCATCATGCCGGCGGGAATGAAGATCGCATTATGGGCGCCGTAGCCACGGGTAATGCCACCAACGGTAATGCGGCCCTGACCGCGTGTGAACCACAACAAAACCGGTTCCGAAAGCGCGCGCATCGCCTCGACCCGCCAGCGCCCGCCTGCTGCCAGACGCGGAATCGGGACAAGCCGCAACTTGGCACCATCTGCTTGCGGAATCGTCAGCGTTTTGGACCGGCCCGAATTGGCGGTCTTGGGGGCATCTGTCCCCTTGGCATCGCTGAATTGCGAAAGTGGCGTCCCGGAAAATAGTTTCACCAGATTGCTCCGCTTGCGGCTGTGACCGACCATATGAACCGTGATCCGCAACTGCGGCGTCAATTGTTACCTGCGCAGTTTTACGGAATTTCAGATGATTGGCCAAGAGAAAAATATTTGAAATCAATATGCTTGGCGGAAGTGCCACAATTTTTCACGGTCGGCTAAGCGGGATCCAGCCAGCCATCCGCCTGCGCAGCCATGTACGCTGGCGTTTGGCATATTGGCGGCTGGCAATCTTTGCAGCAGATATAGCGTCTGGCAAGGTTGTGACCCCCTGTAGGTAGTCTATCAGCTCCGGTGCGCCGATGGCGCGGGCCCAGGCGGCCTTTGGCTCCCACACCGGCAGGGCGGCCTGGGCTTCTTGCAGCGCGCCTGCCGCAATCATCTGATCAAAGCGCTGATCAATGCGTGCCGCCAGCCAATCGCGGTCGCAATCAAGGTAGAGGCAGGTAGCGCTGCCTTCGGGCAAAAGGGCAGGGCCGGTGTCGTCTTGCCATGCCGCAAGACCCCGCCCGGTGGCGCGCATAACCTCCCATGCGCGCTGAATGCGGACGGGGTTTAGCAGATCGATGCGCGCACGGGTGCCTGCATCAAGGGCGCTTGCCATGGCCTTGGCGCCAGCTTCTGCCATCATCGCATCGGCCTCTTGGCGGATATCGCGGGGTGTGGGCGGAATATCGGCTAAACCTTCGGTCAGGGCGGTCAGGTAAAGGCCGCTGCCGCCCACGATAACCGGGGCCGGATCATCGGCCAAAACCGCCTCAACCTCGCGCAACCAATGCCCGACCGAGTAGTCCGCCCCCCGGTCAAGATGGCCAAACAGCAAATGCGGCACTTGGGATTCTTCCTCGGGCGAAGGGCGCGCGGAAAGGATTCGCCACATCGACCACACCTGCAAAGCATCCGCATTCACAATGCTGCGCCCCTGCGCTTTGGCAATCCGCATCGCCAAAGCTGATTTACCCGATGCAGTTGGTCCGGCAATCAGCACAGGCTTTTGCGGCGCAATTTCGCCCAGTTCGTCAAGAATTTGTCCCTTGATCTGCCCCAAACCGCTACCTGTCGTATATTTGGGTGTCTTGACCCGTTGAATCTTTTTCCGCTTTGGGGCATTTTGCGCCCGGATCAAGCGGGCATCAAGCCAGTCCCGTCGCAGCAGCAAGAATTACAAGAGAGTGTATTGATGACCGGGGCCACAGAACCCAACGTTACCTACAAACGTGTCATGTTGAAAATTTCCGGTGAAGCGCTGATGGGGGACCAAGGATATGGCCTCAACCCGCCGACCGTCACCCGCATCGCGGCAGAAGTGAAATCAGTTCACGACCTCGGGGTCGAGATCTGCATGGTCATTGGCGGCGGCAACATTTTCCGGGGCCTGCAAGGTTCGGCCCAGGGGATGGAGCGTACGACCGCCGATTACATGGGGATGCTTGCCACCGTGATGAATGCGCTGGCGATGCAATCGGCGCTGGAAGAGCTTGATATCCACACCCGCGTCATTTCGGCCATCCCGATGGACCAGATCTGCGAACCCTACATCCGCCGCCGCGCCGTGCGCCACCTGGAAAAAAAGCGCGTGTGTATCTTTGCCGCAGGTACCGGCAACCCTTACTTCACCACCGATACCGCCGCCACTTTGCGGGCCAATGAAATGCACTGCGAAGTGATCTTCAAAGGTACCAAGGTTGACGGCGTCTATGACAAAGACCCCAACAAACACGCCGATGCCAAACGCTATGATCTTGTCAGCTATGACGAGGTCTTGCAAAAACACCTTGGCGTCATGGATGCCTCTGCCATTGCCCTGGCGCGCGACAATAACTTGCCGATTATCGTCTTTTCACTGGACGAACCCGGTG
>JBAUHP010000038.1:0-2249 GCA_049680345.1 Albidovulum sp.
CCCTTGTCGGAAGTGACGCGGCGGGTCGAGGCTTTGCGCGAATTCAACCCGATGCTGGGTATGCGCGGGGTTCGCCTTGGCATTACCATCCCTGAAATCTACGAAATGCAGGCCCGCGCGATATTCGAGGCCACGGTCGAGGCTGGCCGCCGTGGGGCCGCGGTCGTGCCCGAGGTGATGATCCCGCTGGTTTCGGCCAGCCGCGAGGTTGAACTGGTCAAAACCCACATTGATGCCGTAGCGGCTGCAGTGCGCAATGAACAAAAGGCTGATTTCGACTACAAGCTGGGGGTCATGGTCGAAACCCCGCGCGCGGCTTTGGTTGCCGGCAGCATCGCGGAACATGCCGCCTTCTTGTCTTTTGGCACCAATGATCTGACGCAGATGGCCTACGGCCTTTCGCGCGACGATGCCGGGCGTTTCATGGGCGACTATGTGCGGCAGGGCGTTTATGAAGAGGATCCGTTCCACGTTCTTGATGAACACGGCGTCGGAGAGCTTTTGTTGATTGGTTGTGAACGGGCGCGGGCCTCGCAAAAAGACCTCATCCTTTCGGTTTGTGGCGAACATGGCGGCAACCCCGAATCAATCGCATTTTGCCGCAGGGCGGGTGTGAACTATGTCTCATGCTCGCCGTTTCGCGTTCCGGTTGCGCGACTGGCAGCGGCACATCTGGCGCTGACTGATCCGCGAAAAGCGTAAATATCGCTTTTCGTTTCGTAATTTTCGCCTTATTCATAAAGGCATAAGCCACAATAATTCGGCAGTAGTGATTCGCTCTGATCGGCGCCCAGCCGCTCAGTCAGGCTATGTGTGACCTTTCGGGGTGGACGCATTGGCCCAGCTACGCTATCCCCAAAGCGTCATGAGCCTGGGGGCTATGGCTCGTTGAAGCAATTCGGGAATTCATATGTCTATGCTGAAAAGCTGGACCAAAGGCGCGCTGGTGCTTTTTGTCCTTGCCCAAGCTGCGCATGCCGAGATGGCTGTGAGCCAGTCGAACGATCCTGCAGCAGCCCTTGGCGTTAGTCTGGTCGAGTTGTTCGATCAAGAAAATGCGGCCCTTGAAACGGTCGAAGCCGGACGGATGCAAAAGATCGTGACCCCGCCGGTCAAGTCGGTGCCGGTCAAGAAAGGCGCGAAAAGCGTTATCGCTGATGCGTCCGCGATGACCTATGATGCGACCTGGATCGATGCGGTCCCGATGTTGGAGAAATCCGCAGATCTCGAATGCCTCGCCCGCGCGGTGTATTTTGAGGCGCGCGGTGAATCCATCAAGGGGCAAGCGGCGGTCGCCGAAGTGGTGTTGAACCGTGTCGATACCGGCCAGTTCCCCGGCACGATCTGCGGTGTCGTCCAACAAGGTGGCAAAAACGGGTGTCAGTTTTCGTTCACCTGTGATGGCCGCAAGGATGTGGTTGGTGATCGCGGTGCTTGGTATGTGGCCGAAAAAGTTGCATCAGCCCTGATCGCAGGTGCGCCGCGCGAGGTGACGCAAGGGGCCACCTATTTCCACACGCCCGCAGTGAGCCCGTCTTGGGCCAAGCGTTTCGATATGACGATTCGCATCGGCCAGCATTACTTCTATCGCGAGCCGATCCGCACAGCGTCAAACTGACCGGACCGGACCGGAAGGGCTTTCGCTTGAACCGCGACCGCCTTAAGGAGGGTGGAAACCGCAAAGGCTGCCACTGCCCGTGACCGACGAAATCGCCCAGGCATTCGACCATCCCGAAACCCGCGCCCTGGCGTTGGCTGGAACCAATCCGCCAGACCGTATCAGCCTGCGCGATCATATCGTGGAGGCCGAGATTGGCGCCTTTCAGGTCGAACGCGGCCTGACCCAAAAACTGCGCTTCAATCTGGTGGTGGAACTGCGCCCGCATGACGGGGCGGCAAGTGACGATGTTGATCTGATCTTGTCCTATGACCGGCTTACCGAAGCGATTGCGTTGGAACTTGGTGCCGAACGGCTGAACCTGCTTGAAACCCTTGCCGAACGTATCGCCGCGCGGATTTTGACCGAACCGCAACCGCTTCGGGTGTTCTTGCGCATCGAAAAGCTTGATCGCGGCCCCTTCGCCCTTGGGGTAGAGATCGTGCGCAGCCGCGCGGATGCCCAAGCATTGCCCGAAGCGTCGGCCCCAAAGCCGGTCATCGTTTTCGTCGATGCGGATTTGCCTGACCTTGATCATCTGGCAGGCCTTGGCGCCCCGGTCATCCTTTGCGTCGCACTGGCGCATCGATCC
>JBAUHP010000039.1:0-1721 GCA_049680345.1 Albidovulum sp.
ACGAAGGCCACGATCAGGAAGTTGATCAGCGCATTGATGAAGCTGCCATAGTTGAAAGCGGCCGCATCGGCGCCTTCGCCCAAAGCAATCTTCATACCGCTGAAATCAATCCCGCCCATGAACAGGCTGATAATCGGGTTGATCAGGTCATCCACCAAGGATGTCACAATGGCCGTGAAGGCCGCACCGATGATGATACCAACGGCCATGTCCATGACATTGCCCTTAGCGATGAAATCCTTGAACTCATTGATCATTTTACTATCCCTAACATTGTTCCCACCTGCATTGCGCGTTTCCAATTTTGCGGCAATGCCCAAATAGCCTATCACATCATGTTTCCATGACAGCGGATTATCGCTGGCCCGTGCCAATCCGGCGTGATCCGTGACCGGGGCGCTACAGTCGCCCCGAACCACCGAAGCCGGCCTTTGGCTTTATCCGCGCAAAACCCCGCCGGTGGCTTTGCCGACCTTCTCAACAATCCGGGCCGAAACCGCCTCGATCTCTTCTTCGGTCAGCGTGCGGTCGCGCGGCTGCAAACGCACCGAAATCGCCAGCGATTTCTTGCCCGCCCCCATCTGCGCCTCGGCCTTTTCGCCGATGAACTGGTCAAAGACCGCCACCCGCGCGATCAGCGCCTTATCGGCACCTTGGGCCGCATTGACCAAGGTCAAAGCCTCAACCTCGTGATCCACGACAAAGGCGAAATCACGTTCAACCACTTGCAGATCCGACGCGCCAAGGGCGGCGCGGGTTGTGGTTCGGGTCTTGGGGAAAGGCACGTGGCCCAGATGCAAGGTAAAGGCCACAGCCTGCCCCTTCACATCCATTGCGCGCAGCACTTTGGGGTGCAATTCGCCAAAACTCGCCAAGACATTCGGCCCCAGTGACATCACGCCCGCGCGGCCCGGATGCCACCAATCGGCCAGTTTGCGGCCAATCTGCATACGTGCAGGCGCGCCAATTGCGGCCAGCACCGCTTCGGCATCGGCCTTGGCATCGTAAATGTCGGCGATGCGGCGCGATGCATAGGGGTCACGCTCGGCCACCGAGCCTACCAAAATCCCCGTGGCTTGCACGCTTTGCTCTCCGGGTTCGCCGCCGTGAAAGGCCGGGCCCACCTCGAACAAGGACAGATCCATGAAGCCGCGCGCCTGATTGCGCGCCGCCGCCTGCAACAGCCCCGGCAGCAGGTCGGGGCGCATATGGGTCATTTCCGAGGAGATCGGGTTTTCGATCCGGCACGCCTCATCGCCGCCGCCGAACATCGCAGCCGAGGCCCCGTCGATGAAGCTATAGGTCACACATTCATTGTATCCAAGCGCTGCCAATGTCCGCCGCGCGGTCCGCTCACGCATCTGCATCGGCGTCAAAATCGGCTTTGGCACACCGGGGCGGGTGCGCCGCATCGGCTGGCCGACCAGTTTCGTCAGCGAGGCTATGCGCGCCACTTCCTCCACCAGATCCACCTCGCCCAGCACATCGGGGCGCCAGCTTGGCGGGGTGGCCATATCGCCCTTCAGGGTGAAACCCAAAGCCTCCAGCGTGGCGCGCTGCTCGGCCTCGGGGATCTCCATCCCCACCAGCGACACCACCCGTTTGGGGTCCAGCTTATAGGCGCGTGTGACTTCGGGCGCGGCCCCATCCACAACAATTTCCGACGCCTCGGCGCCGCACAGATCGATGATCATCCGGGTCGCCGCCTCAAGCCCTTGCAT
>JBAUHP010000040.1:0-3820 GCA_049680345.1 Albidovulum sp.
CCAAAGCCCCCAAGCCCCAGAAGCATCAGGGCGATCAATATCCAGATGACAGTGCTGCCACCTTTCTTTCGCAAGGGCGTAGACATAGATCAAGGCTCCCCGTTTTGCCGTTCTGCAGGTGTTTAGGGCCTTCGTCCGCCCTCGGCAAGGCGTGGCGAACGGCGTTAGTATTTCCAGTTTGCCAGCCGGGCGATCATCTGGTCGATTTCTGCCACGCCGACATTGGCAAAGGCGATGCGCATCTGGCCCGCAGCATCGGCATCATCTTGGGGCATGAACATGGTGCCCGGCAGCATCAAGATGCCAGCTTCATGCACCAGTCTTTTGGCCAGATCAGGGGCGGGCAGGGGTTGGCCGTGTTTCACATAGGCAAAAAACGCGCCGCATCCCAGAAGTGTCCACCCCGGCAACCGATTGATTCCGGCAGTCATTGCGGCACGGCGGGCCAGAATTTCTGCCCGCTCGCCTGCCACCCACTGGCCCAGATTGCGCATGCCCCAAAGTGCACCGATCTGGCCCAGCTGGTTGGGGCAGATGGCAACCGTATCAAGGAACTTTTCGACTTGCCCCAAAAACGGTGCATCCGCGACGATGGCGCCGACACGGTGGCCGGTCAGCCGGTAGGCCTTGGAAAAGGAATAAAGCTGGATCAGCGTGCCGGGCCAGTCGGGATTGACGAAAAGGTCATGTGCGGCCCCGCTGCGGCTGTCGAAATCGCGGTAGGTTTCATCGACGACAAGGGCGATGCCACGGGCCTGCGCCAGATCGTAAAAGCCGCGCATGACCTTGGCGGGGTATTCCACGCCCGAGGGGTTGTTGGGCGAGACCAGCACAATCGCGCGGGTGCGCGGGGTGATCAATGCGGCGGCCGCCGCCGGATCGGGGATCAGCCTGGCACCAGTGGGCAGCGGCACGGTGACCACACCGGCCATATCAAGCCACATTTTATGATTGAAATACCAAGGCGTGGGAAGAATAACCTCATCCCCCGGCGCGGCCAGTGCGGCCATCGTCGCACAAAACGCCTGATTGCAGCCTTGGGTGATTGCCACCTGGGCCGCATCCACTTGCCCACCATAAGCCGCAGACCACTGGGTTGCAATTTCTGCGCGCAGGGCTGGCATGCCCAGAACCGGCCCGTAAAGATGTGCCTCGGCGGTGTTGAGGGCCGCATCGGCAAGTGCTTTGCGCAGACCTTCGGGGGGCGCGTCAACGGGTGCGGCCTGACTTACATTGATCAGCGGGCGGTCGGCGGGAAATGTCGCCCCATCAAGCCAACGCCGGGCCTCCATCACTGGTGGCGCGGTGGTTGCGCAGAGGGCGGGGTTTAGCGCGAAGGGCATCAACTGTCTCCTCGGACGCGCCGCCTGTGGGGCTGCGTTCAGGCTGTGCAGGGTTACTCAGTCTTTTCCACGGTAAGGCTCGACATATTGCAATGCCATGTCCCACGGAAAAAAGATCCAGGTGTCCTGGCTGACCTCGGTGATGAAGGTGTGGACCATGCCGCGCCCTTCGGGTTTGGCATAAACCGTCGCATAATGGGCCTTGGGGTACAGATCGCGGACCAGCTCCAACGTCTTTCCGGTGTCGACCAGATCGTCAATGATCAACACCCCTTCGCCCGCATCGCCCATAATTTCGGCTTGCGGTTTTTTGATAACGCGCGGGGCGGTCTGGTCTTGGTGGTTGTAGGATTTGACGCTGACCGTATCGACAAGGCGAATGTCCAATTCGCGGCTGACGATCATCGCGGGCGCCATGCCGCCGCGGGTTATGGCCACGACCGCGCGCCAGGCACCATTGTCGGGCCCCTGGCCGTCAAGCCGCCATGCCAAGGCGCGCGCATCCCGGTGGAGCTGATCCCAAGATACGTGGAAGCCTTTTTCATGCGGCAAGCGGTCGGTCATTGATCAGCCCTCTTTTCCGTTGCGTCCGGTCACGACATCAATATCAGGCGCATCCACGGCTTTCATGCCGACAATGTGATAGCCCGCATCAACATGATGTGTCTCTCCGGTCACACCCGAGCCCAGATCGGACAAAAGATAAAGTGCGGATTTGCCCACTTCATCTTGGCTGACGTTACGTCGCAGGGGTGAGTTCAGCTCATTCCATTTCAAGATATAGCGGAAATCACCGATTCCGCTGGCGGCCAGCGTCTTGATCGGGCCTGCCGAGATTGCGTTGCAGCGGATGCCGTCCTTGCCCAGATCCTCGGCGATGTAGCGCACCGAAGCCTCCAGCGCCGCCTTGGCCACGCCCATCACATTATAGTGAGGCATGACCCGTTCAGCGCCATAATAGGTCAGCGTCAAAAGGCTGCCGCCATCGGGCATCATCGCCGCCGCACGACGACAAACCGATGTGAAGGAATAGACCGAGATGTCCATCGTCATGCGAAAGTTATCCGGGCCGGTATCTACATAACGCCCGCGAAGTTCGTTTTTGTCCGAAAATCCAATGGCATGTACGACAAAGTCCAACTTGCCCCAGATCTTGCCAAGATGGTCAAACAGGCCGTCTAACGAGCTTTCGTCAGCGACATCACATTCGACCATGATGTCGGAGCCAACCTGGGCGGCCAGTGGTTGCACCCGTTTTTTGAGCGCGTCCCCTTGATAAGAGAACGCAAGTTCGGCACCCTCAGCGGCGCAGGCCTTCGCAATGCCCCAAGCAATGGATTTGTCATTAGCCAGCCCCATAATCAGACCGCGCTTGCCCGCCATCAGTCCATTTGACATTTTCGCCCTCGCGCCGGTTTTTCAATTGGGAGAAGCATTAGGACAAGTTACTTCTTGCTTCAAGGGTGCCACAATACCATCTGCGATTTGAACAACGACGGTCAAAAAAAGGTTGGAATGCCAATGTCGGACAGAAGCGGGATATTTTCGGGCGATGACCCGTTTGAAATTGCCAGGACCTGGCTGAATGAGGCCAAGATATCTGAACCGAACGACCCCAATGCGATTGCTTTGGCAAGCGTCGATGAGGCCGGTATGCCCAATGTCCGGATGGTTTTGCTCAAAGAGATAAGTGACCGGGATTTCGTGTTTTATACCAATTACGGTTCGGCAAAAGGGCACGAGATCGATGCCTCGGGCAAGGCGGCATTCGTGATGCATTGGAAATCTTTGCGACGTCAAATTCGTGTCCGCGGTCTGGCTGTGCGCGAAGAGGGGGCCGACGCCGACGCCTATTTTGCAACGCGTTCGCTTCAAAGCCGGCTTGGCGCTTGGGCATCAAAGCAGTCCGAACCGCTTGCATCTCGCCTGTCGTTAGTGGCAGAAGTGGCGCGTGTTACGGCGGCAAGGGGGCCAAATCCCCCACGTCCGCCGTTTTGGGGCGGTGTAAAAATCTGTCCGCTGGAAATCGAATTCTGGGCGGATGGTGCGTTTCGACTTCACGATCGTTTCTGCTGGCGGCGCTCGGACCCGGCAGAGGTTTGGAATATCCAGCGACTAAACCCTTGAACAAGGGGCTCGTGATCCGGGTCCGTTCAGGGTGCTATTTCAGGGGAACAAACTCTGAGAAGATCCAAGAGGACTTTGCGAAAGAACTGCGAGTAGGAAGCTAGAGGAATGACAGAAGAAGAAGGCGCGCTGCACGTTGTCACCGGTCAGGTGAAATGGTTCGACGCCTCGAAGGGCTTTGGCTTTGTCGTTGGTGGCGAAGACGATGGTGATATTTTGCTTCACGCCAATGTTTTGCGGAACTTTGGCCAAAGTTCGGTCGCCGATAACGCGCGCATCACCGTCAGGGTGCAAAGGACGCAACGCGGGTCGCAAGCCACTGAAGTTCTTGAGATTGCGCCCCCGGAAGA
>JBAUHP010000041.1:0-1825 GCA_049680345.1 Albidovulum sp.
CGCTGGGGGCGCGCGCGCTTTATCTGTTCCGCGGTGGCCGCGATACGCATTTCCGCATCCATGGCACCAACAATTCTTCCACCATCGGCCGCGCAACTTCGGCAGGCTGCATCCGGCTTTTCAACCAGGATGCGATTGATCTTTTCAACCGGGTCGAACTTGGCACCCATGTCCGCGTCCGTTCGCTGGAAGAATCCATCGCCAATGAAGGCGAACTGGTTGAAAATGAGCGTGGCCTGATGGTGCCCATGGCGTCACTGCCAGAAGATGTTCAGGCCCAGATCCGCGCAGGGATCACACCTTGGCCGAAATTCGTGCCAATCGTCGGCGTGAACGCAACCGCCCCGGTCGTACCCGATCCGATTACCGGTGAGCTGCCAGCAAGCTGATAGGGTTCAGACTGCTGCCCGCATGTGACGAAACGCTCAACGGCGTTAGCCCGCCGTTGAGAAATAGCTCTCTTCCTTGACAACCTCCATCACCGCGAAAGAGTTGGTTTGCTTTATCCCGGGCAACTTTGTGATCTTTTCGCCAAGAACTTCGCGGTAATGCGACATATCGCGGGTGCGCACGGTCAGTATGTAATCAAATGACCCTGCAACCATTAGGCAAGATTCAATTTCCTTGATCTCACGGACGGCTTGATTGAATTCATCAAGGTAATTGTCGTTGGTCGCGGCCAGCGAAACCTGCACAACCGTCATGTGCCCAAGCCCCAGACGGTTCATATCGAGAACCGCCTTGTAGCGGCGGATATAGCCCGTTTTTTCCAGCCGCTTGACCCGTTCCGAACAAGGCGTGTTCGTCAGGTTGACCCGCGTCGCCAGCTCTACGATCGATAGCCGTGCATTCGCTTCCAGCTCGCTCAAGATACGTTCGTCGATTCGATCCAAATCTCTTCTCATTAGTGATTTTACCTGCGAATTTACCATGTTCTAGTGATTATACGATAATCAAGCCCCAGTTCAGGCCCAATGTCTAGGTAAAATCACTTAAGATAGGCAAGAGGGCGGCAACACCTTGCACGATAGCGGGCACAAGCCATCGGCGGGGTGCTGCTTCCTTCTAACGATCAAGAAACGGCTCAAAACATGGAGTATAAGAGATGACAGTGAAACTGGTCATTGGCGTGGATGGGGAAGACTCGGGCAATCGAGCACTGTCGCATGCCAAGGTTATGGCGGGACGCATAGGCAGTTGCGAACTGCTTGTCGTTTACGTGATTGAATGGTCCCCATTCACCTTTCAAACGGCAGAAGAAAACGCCCTGCGTCACAAGCGCCGGGAAGAGGAACTGGCAGTCGCCACCTCTCGCGTCGTTGATCCGACCGTCAAGGCCTTGCAGGACGCTGGCTTCAAGGCGCGCGGCATCGTCAAACATGGCGACGTGGCAGAAACGCTTAATCAGATCGCCGTCGAAAATGGCGCCGAACAGATCATCGTTGGCCGGTCCTCCGAGGGCGGGTTCACCAAACGGATATTTGGCAGTGCCACCGCAAATCTTGTGATGCATGCCGATCTGCCGGTCACGGTCGTGGGTTAGGGGAAACAAAATGAAAATCAGTCAAAAACTCTGGTTGCAAGGCGCCGCTTTCGCGGCATCCGCAACCCCCGCATTGGCACAAGAGGCCGTCGGGATCGACCAAAAGGTGAATGAAGTATTCGCCAATCTTACCGGGCCTTTCGTCAGCCTCATCTTCGCACCCCTTCCCGGCACCAGTTTCCCGTGGATCGTGATGTGGCTGGTGATCGCGGCGACGGTCTTCACCTTCTACTTTGGCTTCGTCCAGTTCCGCTTTTTCCGCCATGCGATCCGGCTGGTGAA
>JBAUHP010000042.1:0-2015 GCA_049680345.1 Albidovulum sp.
GCCGACGTGGTGCCCGATACTGCACCCGATACTGCAACAGATACTGCGCCCGAGGTGATGCCCCGAGCTATGGCCGGATAAAGCTTTCGGGCAAATCAGTGGGCCAGGATGCCCGACCGCGCCCAAAGCGTTACCCCAGATGGGCGCGAATGGGTTCCAGATTATAGCCCCAGCGGGCGGCGGTGGCGATCAGCGTGTCGGCGGGAACCTTGCCCGCTTGCGCCAAGGCCCAGGCGATTGAGCTGCGATTGCCCGAGGCGCAATAGGCGAAAACCGGGCCCGATGCCGCCATGGCCTTGGCCTGCTTTGCAACAATACCAGCTGAAAAATCACCCGGAACGATTTGATTATCCACGAAGTCCATACCCAAAGCCTCGGTCGCCGCACGCATCGCGGCGGACTGGATCGGTGCGGGAATTTCGCCGTCGGGGCGATTGCAGATAACACGGACGAAGCCTGCGGCTTTGATCGCGGCCAGATCATCGGGCGTGATCTGGGGGGCGACGGCATAGGTTTCGGTCAGATAGCGGATCTCCATCAGTTGTCTCCTTAGGTTGCCGCAAGCCGGTCGATCCGCACACGGATCATGGGTGCGGCGATCATACCGATGAGCATGGCGATAAGAAAGGCCGCACCCCCGACACCACCAAAGCTGAGCGAGGCGATGGCCGGGCCGGGGCAAAGCCCGGCCAAACCCCAGCCCATGCCAAAAAGAACCGACCCGATGACAAGGTTATGGCCCAGCTGCGGGGCGGGCTTGGCGGGCAATGTCGCGCCAAGAATGGAGGTTTGAATGCGGGTTGCAAACCGCCATGCAATTGCCATCGGTATGATCGCCCCGCCCATAACGAAGGCCAAGGTTGGATCCCAGGCACCGAAGATATCAAGCCAGCCTTGCACACGAGTGGTATCAGTCATGCCCGAAATCAGCAGCCCGGCACCAAAGAGCCCGCCCGCCAGACCGGCGAAAACCAAACGCAACATCAGATCACCTCCATGACATGCCGAAAGAGCACAATGGTGATCGCACCCGCCAGAATGTAAAACACCGTGGCCACGATACCGCGCAGCGACAGACGCGAGATGCCGCAAACCCCGTGGCCCGAGGTGCAGCCATTGGCCAGTCTTGTCCCGACGCCGACCAAAAGCCCGGCCAGAACCACGACGATTATATTTTCGGTAAGATGGGTCGCGCTCTTGGCCCCAAGCGCTATGATCACGGCAGGCACGCCGACGAGCCCCGCCAGAAAACTCAAAGCCTCGCCCGGTGATTTTCGCGCCGAGCCATCGGCCAAACCGCCGATGATCCCCGAGGCCCCCATGATCCGCCCGTTCATCAACAAAAAAACTGCACCGGCGCAACCAATCACCGCGCCGCCGACAAGACCGGCCACCCATTCTTGTAACATATGCTGTCCCCATATCTGCTGACCTCGTGATACAGCCTGATGCCTTGGGCGCGCAATAGCGCAGGTTTGACTTGCATCAATGCGCCAAGGGGCGCAGCCTTGCTAGCAATAGGCCACATATGCAGGAGCCTGATGATGAAGTCCCAGACCATACGCGCAAAAGAGTTGACCGACCGGCAAGAGTTCTTGCTTGATCGCCTTAAGGAGATCGGGTCCGAATTTGACACCCATCAAGCGAAGGACTTTGAAGAGATGGCGACCGAGCGTGAGGGCGATGAAGTGCTCGAAGATCTTGGCGTGGCCGCCCAGCATGAATTGCGGATGATCGACGCCGCATTGACGCGGATTAAGGCTGGCGAATACGGCGCTTGTGCGCAATGTGGCGAGGAAATCAGCGAAGAGCGGCTTGATCTGCTGCCGGCCACACCCTTTTGCGCGCCTTGCGCGGCGCGTCATTAGGGCGCGACCCGGTCTTGCAAAAAAACCTTATGTGTCGGAGAGTTGGCGGGGTGATTATGACGTCGCTGCGGGGCCGATAGAGATATGCCGGATCAAGAAAATTCAAAACTGCACCCGGATGAGGTGCGCGCAGCAGCATTGGTGAAA
>JBAUHP010000043.1:0-1508 GCA_049680345.1 Albidovulum sp.
AATCTCCCGGAAGACACGGATGGCGGACGACCAACGTTGTAACCCACGGAGAGAGACTATGGAATTTTTCAAACTGTATAAGAACTTCAAGAATGACGAAGACGGTGCTGTGACGGTTGACTGGGTCATTCTGACCGCAGCTGTCGTAGGCCTTGGCATTGCAGCCCTTGCAGCCGTTCGTGGCGGCACCGGTTCGCTGACCTCGACCATCAACAGCTACCTGTCGGGCGTGACCATCAACACCACCGCGCTTTAATCTGGCGCAACACAAGATCAGGCCGCGTCCCGAAAGGGGCGCGGCCTATGCATTTGCGGTCGGTCAGGGCTGCGGTATCGTTCATAATTTGGAAACATCTTGTCGAACGAATAGAGCAAGATTTACAAAAAATGGCACAGCACTGCCGCAGTTGAGTCATGTTTCATCTGCAAATTAGATACATCCAGCGACGGAAGCTTGTTCGCTCAACCATATGAACAATCTTGCTAAGCAAGTAACGCAACACATTGTATTTTGGGAAGAGACCATGAAATTTTTAAGACCGTGCAAGAATTTTCTCAGCAGCGAAGACGGCGCTGTAACTGTTGACTGGGTGGTCTTGACGGCCGCCGTCGTCGGCCTGTCGATTGGGGCATTCGCAGCCGTTCGCGGCGGCACAGGCGCGCTAACCTCAACCCTCAACAGCTATATGTCCAACGTGACGATCAATACCGCCGCGCTCTGACCCGACATAATTCAGCGATATGCCACGCCCCCAACCGGAGGCGTGGCTTTTTCGCTTGCGCCAAGCGCATCACCGCCCGTCTCAAAAATGGAAACGAATTGTAAACCAAATTTTAGCGAATTTCGATGAATTGGCCCAAGATTGCCCCAGTTGAGTCACGATTCGCCGATAGACATCTCTCATGCCAAGCTTATCCGGGCTTAACAAACCTTACCGGAATGACTGGATGGAACGTGTAGTAACAAAATAAATTGGAGAGAGACTATGGAATTTTTCAAACTGTATAAGAACTTCAAGAATGACGAAGACGGTGCTGTGACGGTTGACTGGGTCGTGCTGACCGCAGCTGTCGTAGGCCTTGGCATTGCAGCCCTTGCAGCCGTTCGTGGCGGCACCGGTTCGCTGACCTCGACCATCAACAGCTACCTGTCGGGCGTAAGCATCAACACCGCCGCGCTCTGATCGCAATCAAATTACTTGCAAGGCCGCGTCCCGAAAGGGGCGCGGCCTTTGCATTTGCGGGCGGTAATGGACCGGGCATTGTCAGCAAAATGGAAACGTATTGTTTTCGCACTTTAATAAACTTCTCATAAAAAGCCCAAGCTCTGCCCAAGTTGAGTCACCTTTCACGTTCAAAAAGATCCCATGCCGCGACGGAGACGGGATCAACCAAATCTCCCGGAAGACACGGATGGCGGACGACCAACGTTGTAACCTACGGAGAGAGACTATGGAATTTTTCAAACTGTATAAGAACTTCAAGAATGACGAAGACGGTGCTGTGAC
>JBAUHP010000044.1:0-7836 GCA_049680345.1 Albidovulum sp.
TGGATACTCCAACAGTCCCATCTTGTCCGAGGTCGAACCCAATCAACAGTCTGTCCCCAATACCGAAGCCTTTTCCACCGAGGCCCCGAATCCGCTGAAAATAGCAGCCGAGGAACCCGTTTCCACCTTCTCTATCGACGTGGACACGGCGTCATATGCTGTCATCCGCTCCTCGCTTGCCAGCGGTCAGTTGCCGCCGTCTGAGGCAGTGCGCATCGAGGAAATGGTGAATTACTTCCCCTATTCCTACGCGGCCCCCGAAGCGGGTGCAGCGCCATTTCATACCTCGGTCAGCCTGTTTCAGACGCCTTGGAACGTCGATACCCAATTGTTGCGCATCGGCATCCAAGGCGCGCTTCCCACATTGGATGACCGCCCGCCGCTGAACCTTGTTTTCTTGATCGACACCTCGGGCTCCATGGACGCGCCCGACAAACTGCCGCTGCTGAAGCAATCCTTCCGGCTGATGCTGAACCAGCTGCGCCCCGAAGATCAGGTGGCGATTGTCACCTATGCGGGCGCGGCCGGGCTGGTGCTGGCACCGACTGCGGCCAAGGACAAAGCCGCGATACTGGGCGCGCTTGAACGGCTGGATGCGGGCGGCGCGACGGCCGGTGCGGCAGGGTTGGAGCTGGCCTATCAAACGGCGGAACAGATGGCCGGTGACAACCGGATAGGCCGCATCCTTCTGGCCACCGACGGCGATTTCAACGTCGGCGTCTCTGACCCCGAGGGGCTGGAGGCCTATGTCGCCAAGAAACGCGACAGCGGCACCTATCTGTCGGTGCTTGGCTTTGGGCGCGGCAATCTTGACGACGAAACCATGCAGACCCTTGCCCAGAACGGCAACGGCCAGGCGGCCTATATCGACACGCTGTCAGAGGCGCAAAAGGTGCTGGTCGATCAGCTTTCCGGCGCGCTTTTCCCCATCGCCAATGATGTGAAGATCCAAGTGGAGTTCAACCCCGCCGCCGTCGCCGAATACCGGCTTATCGGCTATGAAACCCGCGCGCTGGCACGCGAGGATTTCAACAATGACCGCGTCGATGCGGGTGAAATAGGCGCAGGCCATCAGGTCACGGCACTTTATGAGGTGACCCCGGTCGGCAGCCCGGCGCAGCTTTCCGACCCGTTGCGCTACGCGGCGGCCGACCTGCCAGGCGATGCTTCGGAGCTTGGGTTCTTGAAACTGCGCTACAAGGCACCGGGGGCCGATACCTCAACCCTCACCGATGTCGCGATCCCGGTGCCGCCCGCCGAAGCTGATCTTGATGCCCGTTTCGCAGCCGCCATCGCCGGTATGGGCCAATTGCTTCGCGACCCTAAATATCTGGGCGATTGGGGCTGGGCCGATGCCATCGCTTTGGCCAATGATGCCAAGGGGGACGACCCCTTCGGTTACCGCGCCGAAGCCGTCCAGCTTATGCGGCTTGCACAAAGCCTGAGCCGCTAAAACCACCCAAAAGGCGGATATCGGCATTGCGCCTGCCAGCCTTGCAACGCAAGATTGGCCATGCGCAAATCAGGGGACGCCTAATGAAAGTCGTTGTTATGGGGGCGGGGGTCATTGGCGTGACAACCGCCTATTACTTGGCAAAAAACGGTGCCGAAGTCATTGTTCTTGATCGCCAGAACGGGCCGGGGCTGGAGACGAGCTATGCCAATGCGGGTGAATTGTCATATGGCATGACCTCGCCCTGGGCGGCGCCAGGCATACCCCTGAAGGCACTCAAATGGTTGTTCATGAAGCGCCGGCCCTTGTTCATCTGGCCGCTGATCAGCCCCACAATGTGGAAATGGGGCCTGCAGATGCTGCAAAACTGCAATGAGGAAAGCTATGCCACCAACAAAGGCCGCATGGTTCGCATCTCTAACTACAGCCGCGACTGTATGCCTGACCTGATTGCTGAAACCGGCATCGAATATGATGGCCGCGAACAAGGCACATTACAGCTTTTCCGCACCCAAAAACAGCTGAAGGGGTCAAAGGCAGATCAAGACATTCTTGCCCAGTACGATAGCCCCTATGAGCTTTTGGACCGCGATGGCTGCATCGGCGTCGAACCAGCGCTAGCGGCTGTTTCAAAGAAATTCGTGGGCGGGTTGCGCCTGACCGCCGACCGCACCGGGGATTGTCGTTTGTTCACGATGGCGCTGGCCGAAAAGGCGGCCGAGATGGGGGTTCAGTTTCAATACGGACAGTCGATCCGCGGTATCGCGCTTGAGAACGGCAAAGTGGCCGGGATCGACACAGAAATGGCCGGCCGGATCACCGGTGACGCCTATATTTGCGCGCTGGGAAGCTTTGCACCAATGATCTTGCGGCCTGTCGGGATCAAATTGCCGGTTTATCCGGTCAAAGGCTATTCGGTGACTTTGCCGGTCACCGATGATGCCATGGCACCGCAATCCACCATCATGGATGAGACCCATAAAGTTGCGATCACCCGGCTTGGTGACCGCATCCGTGTGGCGGGCACGGCAGAAATTGCGGGCTATAGCGGCAGGCTTGGGCCGCATGCGACCGACACCGTGCGCTATGTGATCGAGGATCTTTTTCCCAAGGGCGGTGACATCAGCAAATCCGAAGGCTGGACCGGCCTCAGGCCAATGACCCCTGACGGAACGCCGGTAATGGGGGCGACGCAATACAGCAACCTGTTCCTCAATACCGGGCACGGAACCCTGGGTTGGACCATGGCTTGCGGATCGGGGCGCGCGGTGGCGGATCTTGTGTGCGGCAAGACGCCCGATATTTCTTTTGATGGGCTGACGGCGGCGCGTTACGAAAAACAAGCCTGACGGATTAATAAGGGCGCACGGGGAAGTGCCGTGCGCCCAATGCTCATTGCCGTTTCACCAGCTTAAGAGGCAGTCTCAACCGCCTTTGCCTCCAGCGTGTCGGTCGCAAAGGGTGCAGCCTTCGCAATCTCAATCCGGCGGGGTTTCAGCGCTTCGGGAACCTCGCGCACAAGGTCGATATGCAGCATCCCATCGGCATGAGAAGCCCCGGTGACCCGGACATGGTCGGCCAACGCAAAGCGCCGTTCAAAAGCACGGGTGGCGATGCCGCGGTGCAAATAGGTTTTCGCGCCGTCTTCGGCGGCCTTGCGTGCGGAGATCAGCAAAGCGCCTTCCTTGACCTCGACATTCAGTTCATCTTCGGAAAATCCGGCAACCGCGATAGAGATGCGGTAGGCATTCTCATCGGTTTTTTCGATGTTATAGGGTGGGTAGCTTGGCTGGGCCGTATCGGCCGAAAGGGCCCGGTCCATCAGATCGGCAACCCGGTCAAAGCCGACGGTTGCACGGTAAAGCGGTGCAAAATCAAAAGATCGCATAGGTCATCCTCCATTGAGCGATGTCAAAAAACCTTCCCGAACGGGACAGGCGGTTGATCAGCAAGGCCCGAAACCGGCACCCTGCTGCCCATCAGATGTGAAGGACAGACCGTGATTTCAAGAGGCTCAGGGCCGCAGAAATTTGGCGTTGGGTTGTTTTGAGGCGACAGCAGCCGTCGCACTGATCTGTGGCAATGCGCTTGCCCCGGGGGTTATTTTGCGAAACCGATCCTGGCTCAGATCAAAGGCCGCGCGCAGATCTGCCAAGGGCTGTGCCATGCGCACCCCAAGCGATACCTGCTGCCCGGCAAGTTCCGCCTTGGCCGATACCACCGAGACAATCCGGGGCACCCCATCCATGACCCGAAAAATCGGTGCCCCGGAAGAACCGAAATCAACCGAACAAGAAAATACCGTCATCCCCGGCTGTGGGCCAAGCACGCTGCAAGATTTTTGCAGCGATGGCGCCTCTGCCCGGTCATGCGCATATGATACGACCTCTACCGTTTCACCCATCTTCACGTCGCTGCCGATCGCGAAAGGCTTGATCGAGGCGATCATGATTGGCTGGTCAAGTTCCAGCAACGCCAGATCATAGGCGACCCCTTCAATATGGTCGGGGCCAAGATACTGATAGGACGGATGCGCCAGCACCCGTTTGACGCCACGGTAAGCAACCGCCCTGCCATTGCGCCACCCGGCCAGAAACTTGAAATCATTGGCGGCAAAGGGGGTTTTGCGCCCTGAATCAAACAAACAATGCGCCGCCGTCAGCACAATGTCGGGCGCAATCATGGCGCCTGTGCAAAAGGCCCGTCCGGCAATATCAATCCGCCCCACGGCTTCCCAGCCACGGGTATCATTTGCCGTTTGCAAGGATTCCAGAGCGGAATCCTGCGCGCCAGCCAAGCCGGGCAGGATGCCAAGAAGAACGATCGCCAAAATTCGCCGCATGCAGCACTCCATACCCCAAGGCACAGATAGCGGCGGCTTGGGGCAATAGTATGGCCTAAAAGGGACCCGACCTTAAGTCGATGCAAGTGCGGCCGGGCGCGGCCCGCCGGTTGCCCAATCAAGCAGCTCGACCGTGTGAGCCACCGGCGTTCCGGTGGCCCCGCCGATCTGCATCATGCAGCCGATATTGCCCGCCGCGATGACATCGGGCTGCGTCGCCTCCAAAGTGGACACCTTGCGGCGCTTCAGCTCGGCCGAAATCTCGGGCTGCAAAAGGTTGTAAGTGCCTGCCGATCCACAACAAAGATGGCTGTCGGCGGGTTCAACCACCGTGAAACCCACTGATTTGAGCAGATCTTTCGGTGCGGTCTTGATCTGTTGGCCATGCTGAAGCGAACAGGCCGCGTGATAGGCGACCCTCAAAGGTTCGGGTGCCGTGCCCACAGGTGCAAGCCGCACCAGCAACTCGGTTATGTCACAGGCAAGTGCGGCGATCCGTGCGGCATCTTCGGCCAGATCGCCACTGCGAAACATATGGCCATAGTCCTTGACGGTGGTGCCGCAGCCCGAGGTATTGATAACAATCGCGTCAAGCCCGCGTGATGTCTGCTCGGCCATCCAAGCGCCGATATTGGCCGCCGCTGCCGCATGGCTTTCGTCCTTGCGGCCCATATGATGGGTCAAGGCACCGCAGCAGCCCGCACCTTTGGCCACCACAACCTCGCAGCCAAGCCGGGTCAACAACCGGATCGTCGCATCATTGATATCGGTGTTGAGGGCCTTTTGCGCGCAGCCTGTCATCAAAGCGACGCGCATCTTGGGCGCGCCAAGCGCTGCAAAAACCTGCGCATCGTCATTGCGGCTGACCGGCGGGATATGTCTGGGCGCCATCGCCACCATCGCGCGCAGCCGCGCATCGGGCAAGAACCGCGTGAATGGGCGCGCCATTTTCGCCCCCAAAAGTGCGAGCCGGAACCGCGTCGGATGGGGAATAACCTTGGCCAGGGTCCAGCGCAAAAACCGGTCCGTCACGGGCCGCTTATAGGTTGCTTCAATATGGGCGCGGGCATGATCGACCAGATGCATGTAATGCACACCCGAGGGGCAGGTGGTCATGCAGGCCAGACAAGACAGGCAGCGGTCAATATGTTTGACGGTCTTCTCATCCGCGTCACGCCCGCTTTCAAGCATGTCCTTGATCAGATAGATCCGCCCGCGCGGGCTATCAAGTTCGTCCCCCAAAACCTGATAGGTCGGACAGGTTGCCGTGCAAAACCCGCAATGCACGCAAGTCCGCAAAATCTCATTCGCCCGTGCTGTGCCGGGGTCTTTCAACTGCGCTTCGGTGAACGTCGTCTGCATCAGCCCATCAACCCCGGATTAAATATGCCGCGCGGATCGAACCGCGCCCTGATCCCGGCCGAGATCGCCGCAAGCGGTGCCGGTTCGGGCTGAAATGTTGCAATCCGGGCGCGGGTTTTTGCGGATGCACGGAGCAATGTGGCATGGCCGCCAAATTCAACGGCACGGATATCTGCACCCTCGGGCGTCAACAGCCAGATCAATCCGCCGCCCCAATCATAAATCGCCTCAACCGGCCATTCTTGCTTGATCGCTTCGACCAGACCGGGCGCAAGTGACGCCCGGCACGACAGCCGCCAGACATCGCCCGGTTTACCCTCAAACGCTGCCACATTGCGCAGATCGCGCCAGATCGCCCGGCTTTTTGCCATATCCGTTTCAACATGCAGCGCATTCTTTTGGCCAAGCAATGCTTGCAACTGACCGCTGCGATAAGCGACGGATTGCGCAAAACCCTCGATCCGGATCATCGTGCCTTGCCCCGGAACATGGGCCGCCCCGGTGACATCGAAGGGCGAGGTCAACGCCCGCGTCATGGCCTCTTGCGCTTGGATGGCACTCAGCCCATCCAGCACCAGCGTCGCCTCGGCCTCGGGCACAGGCAACACTTTCAGCCCAACTTCGGTCAGCACCCCAAGCGTGCCCCAGCTTCCGGCCATCAGCTTGACCAGATCATAGCCCGTGACATTCTTCATCACCCGCCCGCCATTCTTGACCAAGGCACCGGTGCCATCCACGAATCGCACCCCCAAAAGTGCGTCGCGACAAGCCCCCGCCTGCACCCGACGGGGGCCAGAGATGTTGCCCGCTACCATCCCCCCCACCGTGGGCACCCCTTTGGCGCCCAACAGCCCACGCCAATCGGCAGGCTCAAAGGCCAGCCTTTGGCCATCGGCGGCCAAGACCGCTTCGACCTCGGCCAAGGGCGTGCCCGCCTTGACCACCAAAGTCAGCGCGCCGGGTTCGTAAAGGCTGATCCCGGACAGGCCTGACATGTCCAGATCTTCGGCACCCACCGCCAAACCCATGCCCCGCGTTCCGCCGCCCCGGATGCAAAACGGCCCGCGCCCGGACGCGATCACCTCTGCCAGTTCCTCTTCGCTTGATACCTTCACTGTGCCTCTTTCACTTTGGTGCCAGCCAGCCTTTTCAAGCCAGCCGCCGCCCAGCGCTTACCGCCAAGGGAAATACCTTTGCCGGGTTCAACAGCCATTTGGGGTCAAACACATCCTTGACGCGCATCTGCGCCTCAAGGTCTTCGGACGCATATTGAACCAACATCAGATCGCGTTTCTCGATCCCCACCCCGTGTTCACCGGTCAGGCAGCCGCCCACCTCGACACAAAGCTTCAAGATCTTGGCGCCGAATTCTTCGCATTTCTCCAAATCACCCGGCTTATTGGCATCATACAAAATCAACGGATGCATATTGCCGTCGCCCGCATGAAAGACATTGGCAACCCCAAGGCCGCATTCCAGGCTCATCTCGCCGATCCGGCGCAAAACCCTGGGCAGGGATGACACCGGGATCGTGCCATCAAGGCACATGTAATCATTGATCTGGCCCATGGCGCCAAAGGCAGATTTGCGCCCCAGCCAGATCTTGCGGGCTTCCTCCTCGGACCGGCTTTCGCGAAACTCTACCGGGTTGTGACGCATGGCGATATCGCGGATCAGGCCCAGCTGTTCGTCGATCTCGGGCGGGCTGCCCTCTACCTCGACGATCAGCAGGGCTTCGCAATCGGGGTATCCCGCATGGGCGAAATCTTCGCACGCCCTGATGCAAGGCCGGTCCATGAATTCAATCGCAACCGGCAAGACCCCGGCGCGGATGATATCGGACACACAAGCCCCCGCCACCTCGCTTTGATCAAAGCCAATCAACACCGGGCGCGCGCCTTCAGGCTTGGGCAAGATCCGCAATGTCGCCTCTGTCACCACACCCAACTGGCCTTCGGATCCGCAGACCACCCCCAACAGATCAAGCCCGCCCGCATCCATATGCGCACCGCCGATTTCGGTGACAGTGCCGTCCATCAGCACCAGCGTGACGCCCAGAAGGTTATTGGTCGTCACCCCGTATTTGAGGCAATGCGCCCCACCGGAATTCATCGCGATATTGCCGCCAATGGCGCAAGCAAGCTGGCTTGACGGGTCGGGCGCATAAAAGAACCCCGCG
>JBAUHP010000045.1:0-7987 GCA_049680345.1 Albidovulum sp.
CCAGATTCCGGTTTGGTATGGGCCCACGCTCTTTAGCGGAAGAACACTACAAAAAGACGGGCTGGACGCAATAGAGACGCTCGACGGGAAAGCATTCTGTGGTGCTGACTTTAAGAGCGTCAAGGAACAAGCTAAATCCTACTATGGTGTTGGCCTTCAAATTATTGAAGGTACAAGCACTGATTACAGTGCTCCAACTGGAACGCGCCACACAGCAACTCCAACGGCCGGAGGCGATCCCATTGCCAACAAGGCAGAAATCATTTGGCTTGAACGCGACCCCGACGTCCTCGACACATGGTTCTCCTCCGGCCTCTGGCCCATCGGCACGCTTGGCTGGCCCGAACAAACGCCGGAACTGCAAAAGTACTTCCCCACCTCGGTCCTGATCACCGGCTTCGACATCATCTTCTTCTGGGTCGCCCGGATGATGATGATGCAACTCGCAGTCGTAAACCAAGTCCCGTTCCACACCGTCTATGTCCACGCGCTTGTGCGCGACGAGAAGGGCAAGAAGATGTCGAAGAGCTTGGGCAACGTCCTCGACCCACTCGACCTCATCGACGAATACGGCACCGATGCTGTGCGCTTCACCCTCACCTCGATGGCCGCCATGGGCCGCGATCTGAAACTGTCGAAAGACCGCATCGCGGGCTACCGCAACTTCGGCACCAAACTGTGGAACGCCACGCGTTTTGCCGAAATGAACGATGTGTTCGCTGTCGGGAGGGATACGGGGCGCATACCCGATGCACACCATACGGTTAACCGCTGGATCATCGGCGAGGTCGCAAAGGCCCGGCAAGCGGTGGATGAGGCGCTGACAAATTACCGCTTCAACGACGCGGCCAACCTGCTTTACGCCTTCGTCTGGGGTAAGGTCTGCGATTGGTATGTCGAGTTTTCCAAACCCCTGATGGACGGCGAATATGCCCCGGAAACCCGCGCGACAATGGCTTGGGTTCTGGATCAATGCTACATCTTGCTGCATCCGATCATGCCCTTCATCACCGAAGAATTATGGGCACTGACCGCCACCCGCGCCAAGCTTTTGGTTCATGCCGATTGGCCAACATACGGGGCCGAACTGATTGATGACGCGGCTGATCGCGAGATGAACTGGGTCATCACCCTCATCGAAGAAATCCGCTCTGCCCGCGCCCAGATGCATGTGCCAGCGGGCCTGAAACTGCCGATGATCCAGACCGCGCTGGATGACCGGGGCCGCACCGCCTGGGCGAATAATGCAGCCCTTATTCAAAAGCTTGCGCGCCTTGACGGGCTGACCGAAGGCAACGCCCCCAAGGGTGCTATCACCATCGCGGTTGAAGGCGGCGGCTTCGCCATTCCGCTTGAAGGTGTGATCGACGTCGCCGAAGAAAAGGCCCGCCTTTCCAAAACCTTGGAGAAGTTGGAGAAAGATCTGAACGGTTTGCGCGGCCGCCTCAAGAACCCGAAATTCGTTGAAAGCGCCCCCGATGAGGTGGTCGAAGAAACCCGCGAAAAGCTCGCACTTGGGGAAGATGAGGCCGCCAAACTCAACGCCGCCCTGAAAAGGCTTGCAGATATCGGCTAACCGGTTTCAATGAACCACGCCCCTATCCTTGCGAGGCACATATGACCGGACCGCGTTACACAGACCTCGTCGCAAGCCTGCCCGCCACGGTTCCCTTCGTCGGACCAGAGACCCAGGAACGCAGCCGCGGGCGGCCTTTTTTGGCCCGTCTTGGTGCCAATGAAAACACCTTCGGCCCCTCCCCCAACGCCGTCGAGGCAATGGCCCAGGCCTCCCGGAATGTCTGGATGTACGGCGATCCGGAAAACCACGATCTGCGTCAAGCACTTGCCCTTCATCACGCGGTAGGTGCGGAAAATATCATTGTGGGCGAAGGGATAGACGGGCTTTTGGGTTACCTCGCGCGGTTGCTGATCGGCCCCGGCGACACAGTTGTAACCTCGGATGGGGCCTATCCGACCTTCAACTTTCACGCAGCAGGATACGGCGGCCAGTTGCACAAAGTTCCCTATAATGGCGATCACGAAGACCCCGATGCGCTGATCGCCAAAGCAGTTGAGGTGGACGCCAAGCTGATCTATTTCGCCAACCCCGATAACCCGATGGGGTCATGGCACCCCGCCAAAACCGTGCAACGCCTGATCGACGCTGTGCCAGACGGCTGCCTTTTGGTGCTCGACGAAGCCTATGTCGAATTCGCCCCCGAAGGCACCGCCCCCCGCCTTGATCCCGATAACGCCAAGGTGATTCGGATGCGCACTTTTTCAAAGGCTTACGCGATGGCGGGCGCTCGGGTGGGTTATGGGGTTGGCCACCCGGACCTGATCCGCGCCTTTGACAAGATCCGCAATCATTTTGGCATGTCGCGCATCAGCCAGGCCGGGGCCTTGGCCGCCCTTGGCGACGCCAACCACCTTGGCCAGATCTTGCAAGCCGCACAGACCGCGCGCGCAGAAATCGGACGCATCGCTCAGGCGCATGGCCTGACGCCCCTGCCCTCTGCCACGAATTTCGTCACGATTGATGCGGGTGCGGATGGCGCATTTGCCCGCCGTCTGGTGGCCGAACTCGTCGCCCGCGATATCTTCGTGCGCATGCCTTTCGTCGCACCGCATGACCGCTGCATTCGGGTAAGCTGCGGCCATCCGGCAGACCTTGCAGCCTTTGCAGCGGCCCTTCCCCCCGCCCTTGCCGCCGCCCGATCCTGACGCTCCATAACCGGCCCTTTCGCTGCGCACAGCTTTGCCTGTATCAAGGCCAAAGGCGCGAGGAGATATCATGACCCAAGAAGCAGCCCCGGACAGAACCGTTTTGCGCATTGCCGGCGATGACGCGCGCGATTTCTTGCAAGGTCTGGTGACCAACCACTTGCCGGACCAAAACACCCCCGCCGTTTATGCAGCACTCCTAAGCCCGCAAGGCAAGTATCTGGCCGATTTCTTCTTGATCGCTGACGGCGATGCTATCTTGCTCGATATCAAAGCGGATTTGGCCGCGGGCGTTGCGCGCAGACTGGGCATGTACCGGCTGCGCGCCAAGGTGACGATTGAACCGGCCACGCTACTTGTGACCCGCGGCCTTGGCCCCACCCCACCTGGCGCCTTCGCCGACCCGCGCCACCCTGCCCTTGGCTGGCGCCATTATGGCCAGACGGCGGGCGGCCCCCCGTCGATTGACTGGGATGCCTTGCGCGTGGCCCATGTCATTCCCGAAACCGGGGTCGAGCTGATCCCCGACGAAAGCTATATTCTTGAAATGGGGTTTGAACGCCTGAACGGCGTCGATTTCCGCAAGGGTTGCTATGTCGGTCAAGAGGTTACCGCCCGGATGAAACACAAGACCGAATTGCGCAAAGGGTTGGTGCAGGTCGCGGTGGATGGCCTTGTGCCGGTCGGCACCCCGATCACCGCCAACGACAAGGTCGTCGGCCGGCTGTTCACCCAATCTGAAGGGATCGGCCTCGCATATCTGCGGTTTGACCGGGCACAGGACTTGCAGGCAGGATCGGTCGCATTACGGATGATCTGAACAAGGCGGCTCCGCAGCGCCGCTGTTGCAAAGCACACAATAGTTGCACAATCCCAAATTCAACCGCAAAGTGCGGGTCAGTTTGACAAGGAGTATTCACTTTGCTTGCTGGGCCCGGCCTGTTCCGATTGTTCCTGGCGATGCTGGTCGTGATACAGCATTTGTCACGGGTCCGAATTGGCATCACCGCCGTCATGATCTTTTTCATGCTAAGTGGCTTTTGGGTCTGCAAAATGTACTGCGAAAAGTACCGCGTAACATCCAACCCGTTGTTGCGCTTTTATGCTTCGCGCTTCTTGCGTCTTTGGCCGCCGTTTCTGGCCGCGATGGGGCTTGCGTTCCTGTTGGCGCTGATGACTGGCCATCCGCTTACGGCGAAAGACCTATTCGCCATACCTATGCTTGGCGTTGCCTCCCATACGCATGATCCCTTGGGCGTCTCGTGGTCTTTGGACATCGAGATGCAGTTCTATCTGATCATGCCTTTGCTGGTGGCAGCCTTAGCGCGCAAGCCACAAAAAGGGGTCGCGATCGCCCTTTTGGGCGTTTCGGCACTGTCGATTACGCTGTATTTCGCAACTCAAGTTGAGATCGTCGGCGTCTATCTGTTGGTATTTTCGGCCGGGATGCTGGTCTATCTGACCGGCTATGGCCCAAGCCCACGCGCCGCCATGGCATCGGCTGCGGCGTTTGTGGCAATCGGCCTGCTGTTTTCGCTTTGGCCGGAAACGCAGGGTTTGGTTATCGGAGAGGGCTGGTCAGAGGTGCCGGCCCACATAGCCGCGATGATCTGGGCGCTGGCGCTTTTGCCCTTTGTCGCGTGGAGCGTTCGCCAACCCAGCCCAAGCATTGACCGTAAAATGGGTGATTTTTCCTACAGCCTCTATTTGACCCACTATCCGGTGATCGTTGCCATCAACGACATGACGCCGGGCGACATGCAGCCGCAAGACAAGATCATGGCACTCGCCGCGATATTGGTCGTGGCCATTGCATTTTACACCTTGGTGGACGTGCCGTTGGAACGGCGTCGAAAGGCACTGGTCTTGGCCTGACGACGCTTTTGGGCCGGGTCAGGCCCGTTCGGAATATTCCATCAATTCAGTGTGGACGATAATGTCTTCGTCTTGCGCGATGAACGGCGGCACCATGATGCGCACACCATTGTCCAAAATCGCAGGCTTATAGCTGTTGGCCGCCGTCTGGCCTTTGACCACAGGCTCGGTATCGACGACCTTGCACACGACCTTTTGCGGCAATTGCATCGAAAGCGCCTCGTCGCCGTAGTATTCGACCGTGGCGATCATACCGTCTTGCAAGAACGGGCGACGCTCGCCCAGAAGGTCCGCATCAAGTTCGGTCTGCTCGAAGGTTTCATTATCCATGAACACCAGACGGCCATCGGTTTCGTACAAGAACTGCTGATCCTTTTGATCCAGCCGCACCCGTTCGACCTTGTCTTCCGAGCGGAAGCGCTCATTCAGCTTGCGCCCGTCGCGCAGGTTCTTCAGTTCGACTTGCGCAAATGCGCCGCCCTTGCCGGGTTTCACATGGCTGACCTTGACCGCAGCCCATAGGCCATTGTCATGTTCAAGCACGTTACCGGGACGAATTTCATTGCCGTTGATTTTGGGCATTGGACAAAACCTGATCAAAAGGTTGAAGGAAAGTTGGCCGCACCTATATATGGCAAGGTTATTTCTGGCAAGCAGACTAGATAATGTGGTGACCTGAAGCCAGCCATGCGATATATGCATGGCGGATATTCTAAACGAGATATGCCGAATCAAGGCACTATGGCCTTATTCAGGGAACGGCAAGAACTGCAAGAGCAATAAGAAAAAGGACGGTAGGATGCGCGATTTCGTAGATGGCACAGCATTCAATTACGAGCAGGGTCAAAGATCGCGCAAGCTTTTTGCAGCTGTCGTTCTTGCGGCATTGGATGATGCGATTGCAGATGACAAGAAATACGGCAACGGGCCAGAGCAGATTGCACGCTGGTCGCGGTCGCGCGATGGGCGCGAAGTTCTATCATGCGCCGGGATCGACCCGAATGAACGTGTGGTCAAGGGCTTGATGGAGTTCGTCTCAAAAGGCGTGCGCACCTCGGTCGCCCTGTCGCGCGAAGAAAGCGAACGTCGCCATGCCGCCGAAGAGGCCGAAGCAGAAGCGGCCTGAAAACGGCGAAAAGCCAAGCATTAGGCACCCCTTTGGGGGTGCTTTTTTGTTTTAAGTTCAGGCGGTTTCGCAAGGTTTTTGATGGGGTCTTGGCGGATCAACCGCCCAACACCAATCCAAACATCAGGCCGCGCACAAGCTCCGCCGCCAAGGCCAGCGCAACAAGGCCCGTGCGGCGGCCCTTTTGAAGCGTTGCCATAAATCAGGCCCAGCGCCGCACAGGCTGCCATTTCCAAAGGGCCATTGACTTGGCCAAAGCGGTGCGGATCTCAATTGCTGACGGGGCTGCGAAAAATCCAATCGCTGATCGGCCGGACCTGTCGCCTTGCGTCTTCGTTATGCAGCACAAGGTCGCATATCAGATGCAAGAGGCCGGCCCCCGGGAAACGCCCGCAACAGGGGGCGGCGCAAGACCACGGCGCTTAAGAAAAGCGCTCCCCAAAGGACAAAGCCGTTATCGACCGCAAAGATCGCTTGCGATTGATCACCGAAGTAATGGCTGTCGAAGACGATATTGGCCGGAACGTTTTGCATGTAAAGCGCCCATCCGACCATAAGGTACAGCGACAGGTCCGGCAGTAAAGCGCCCAGCACCGCCGCCACCGAAACACCCCATTGCCCGGGTCTGGCCAAGGCCGCCGCGCCAACCATCAAAGATGGGTCGGGGTATTCACCGCTGTTACCGCCGCCGGGCCCGCAACAGCGTGGCGGCCCGCTTACTCGACGGAATCATCGGCGCGTTCAGCTTCCAGCGCGCGGGCAATCTCGCGCCGCACCAACAGCCGCAGGTTGCGGGTGATACGTTCGCCCAAAGTGCCACGCAGCTCTTCGCGGATAACCTCGGCCACAACGTCGCGCAAAGCCTCAAGATCAATATCGGTCGCACTCAGCGGATCAAACAGATCAGTACCTTCACCATCGGCGGGGTCATGCCCGGCACTATCGCCCGCATCAAGCGTCAGATCGCCCTCCTCCGCATGCGGCTCGGCCTGCCGGTAGATCAGCGGCCGTGCGCCGGGTATTGGGCCAAGGGTCAGGCGGCTTTGGCCATGCGGCGTGGCTTCGGGTGCCACACCCGCGCCATCCGGCCCCAATTGATCCGCATTCGAATCCGCCGTTGGGTCTGAAGCGGCTTCATCCTCATCCGATGTATCTGGCATCACAGCCGCTTCGGCGGCAAGCTCCACGTCAGCCTCGGCGTCCGATTCATCGCCAAGCAGCGCATCATCATCGCGGGCGCCATCTTCGACCGGCCCGGTCATGCTATCCTCGGGCATGGCTTCATCGGGCGCGGTATCATCGGGCGCGGTTTCGCGGTCTATTGCCGAAACCTCCTCCACCGATGCCGCTTCATCATCCCCGACAACATCATCGGCCAATGGCCCGGGCACCTCCGGATCGACAAATTCCGCCAATGGCACGTGATCCAGATCACCGGACCGGGCCCGCCTGAAAAGGGATGGTTCTTGACTGCCCGTCATATCCGGCGCACCGAGGTCCGACACAGAGGCGCTGCGCCCATAGTCGCCCGGCGGCGGCGGTGGCCCGCCTTGCGGCGCATCTGCCGTTATCGGGGCGTCCAGCCGCTCATCCTTGTCGGCCAAGATGTCGAAACCGGCCATGATCCCGTGAAAACCGGGGGTTGGCCTGTCGCTCGGCATATCTGTCACCGCGGGCCCGGACATATCCGCACCCTTGGCAAGGAGATCTTCGGCCGGGGTTTCATCTGCCACACCGTCTTCCAGGCTTTCGTCACCCGCAACTTCTTCTGCCGCAGCCTTATCGGCAGCCACCTTATCAGGTGCTACGAAAAGGGCTGCGTCATCAATAGGATCGTCATCCCAGATGGCGTCGGAAAGCTGATCGCCCGACACATCTTCAGCATCGCCGCCGTCAGGCTCAAACCCCGTTTCAATCTCGGCAACGGCGGCTTCCAGCTCTGCAATCGTGTCTTCCAGCGTGGCGGGGGCTGCCACCTTGGTCGCATCGCCCGCTGTTTCGGCTTCGGCGTCGCGGGCCCAAACCTGCGCCATCAGCGCCCTGGGGTCCGGCCCCGCATCGGTCGCACCGTTTGCCAACGCCTCATCCCCCGACCCTTCTTGTGCAGGTCGCGCAACCCGCAAGGCCGGTGTCAGCACCAGGCGTCCGTCATTTTGGGCCGCAGCCGGGCTGCTGGCCCCAGTGTCTTCGGCCAGCTTTTCTTGGGCCAGCTTTTCTTGGGCCTGCTTATCTTCGGCCTGATTATCCGCCTCGGGCTTTTCA
>JBAUHP010000046.1:0-4784 GCA_049680345.1 Albidovulum sp.
TGGCCCGAGGGCGGCGGCGGTGCCTTCGGCACACAGGCCCCGATCACGAAAGAACCAAGCACGGCCCACGTCACTTTCAAAATCGACATATCAACCTCCGATAACCCATTTCGCTATCATATCACCATGTCGCGGCTTTTGCGATTTGATCTGGGTCAGGTCGAAGCGTCGGCGACGCGGCCATGGTGCAGGCGCACAACACGGTCCATTCGTGCGGCAAGATCGGGGTTATGGGTGGCAATCAGCGCCGACAGTCCGGTTGCGCGCACCGTCTCCATCAACACCGCAAAGACCTGATCAGCGGTTTCGGGGTCAAGATTGCCGGTCGGTTCATCCGCCAGCAATAACTTGGGGCCATTGGCCAAAGCCCGGCAAAACGCGACGCGCTGCTGCTCTCCGCCCGATAGTTCCGCCGGGCGGTGTGCGGCCCGGTCACTCAGCCCCACACGGGCCAAAAGATCGCGCGCCCGCGCCTTGGCAACAGCCGCAGGCACGGCATTGGCAAGCTGCGGCAAGATGATGTTTTCGGCCGCAGAAAATTCCGGCAGCAAATGGTGGAATTGGTAGACAAAGCCCAGATCCGCGCGCCGAAGCGCCGTGCGCGCACCGTCGCTCTGGCCGCTCATATCGCGCCCGGCAATGCGAATGGAGCCGCTGTCGGGCGTGTCCAAAAGCCCCGCAATATGCAAAAGCGTCGATTTCCCCGCGCCCGAAGGGGCGACAAGCGCCACGACCTCACCCGCCGCCACGCTCAGATCCAAACCGTTCAGCACCATCACCTCAGACGGTTTGCCGCGATTATAGGCTTTGGTAACGCCCAGGATTTCCAGCACCGGATCACTCATAACGCAGCGCCTCCACCGGGTTCATCCGGGCCGCCCGGCGCGCGGGAAATATCGTGACGATGAAGGATAAAATCAGCGAAAGGCTGACCGCGCGCCCCACATCCCACCACTGCAGCTTTGCGGGCAACCGGTAGATACCCCGGATCGACGGATCCCACGCCCCCCCGCCCGAGAAATAATTCACCGCCGACATGATACCATCGACGTTCCACGCAATCACGCAGCCAAGCACGACGCCGGCAATGGTGCCAATCACCCCGGTGAAGGCGCCGCACAGGAAAAACACCCGCATGATCGAGCCTTCGGTCAGGCCCATGGTGCGCAAAATACCAATATCGCGGCCCTTGTTCTTGACCAGCATCACCAGCCCCGAGGTGATGTTCATCGTGGCAATCAGCACCACAAGTGCGAGGATCACGAACATCACATCATCCTCAATCGACAGCGCATTCAAGAACGCCCCCGAACTGTCACGCCATGTCCAAAGATAGCTGTTCTCTCCGCCCGCCATGATCAAGGCACCGGCCATGTCTTGGACCCGTTCAGGATCATCGACATAGATCTGGATCTCATCCGCCGCCCCTTCGCGGTTGAAATAGCTTTGCGCCTCGGTGAAGGGCATATAGACGCGGGTTTGGTCAATGTCATAGCGCCCGGCGCTGAAGATATAGGCGATTTTATAGGCGTTTATGCGCGGGCTGGTGCCAAAGGCGGTTTTGGCGCCATTGGGTTGAATCATCTTGACCACATCGCCCGGCATCAAGCGCAGATCGCGCGCAATGATCGCGCCCACGGCGATCCCGTCGTTGAATTCTTCGATATCTCCACGAGCCTCGGGCGATCCGACAATGCGCGGCATGGCTTTCAGATCGGCAAGGCTGATGCCGAAAACCTCGGCCACATTCGCCCGGTCGCCGTAGCTGAGCATCGCTTGTCCGCGCACAATCGCCGCCGCACGCGTGACTTTCGGCTGCGCCGATATCTTTTGGGTCAGGGCGTCGAAATCCGCAATCGCACTGGTGGCCACGCCATCTGCGGTCAAATGCTCATAATTGAGCAAGGTCACATGGGCATTGGCCCCCAGGATCGTATCGACAAATTCCGCCCGAAACCCGGCCCGCACCGCCAAAGTCGCGACCAGCGCCATCACCCCAAGGGCGATGCCTACAAGGCTGATCCAGGTCATGACCGACACGCCGCCTTCGGCACGGCGGGCACGCAGATAACGCCAGGCGATCATGAATTCAAAGCCTGAAAAAGCGCGCGTGCTTGCGGTCATTCCCATCGCCTTTCCCTGTGGCAAAGACACGTCTGGGGGTGCCAGCGGCAAACCCCCGGCCGTAGTCGCCCTCAAACGTCTTGGTAAATCTCTACAATCTTGCCGACCGCCGCTTCGGGTGACATCTCTTCGCTGACCCCACTGCGCCGCGAAGTCAACTCGACCACCCCGTTGCCCAATCCGCGCGGTCCCACAGTGATCCGCCACGGCAGGCCGATCAGATCCATGGTGGCAAACTTGGCCCCCGCCCGTTCATCGCGGTCATCATAAAGTGCTTCAAGCCCTTTGGCCGCCAGCGCCTTGTAAAGCCCCTCGCAAGCGGCATCACAGCCCGCATCGCCTTGCTTGAGATTGACGATCCCGACCGGGAAAGGCGTCACCCCTTCGGGCCAGATAATGCCCTTGTCATCATGGCTGGCCTCAATGATCGCGCCCAAAAGACGGCTGACGCCAATCCCGTGGCTGCCCATCTCGACCGGAACGCGGCTGCCATCGGCGGTCACGACATTGGCGCCCATGGCTTCGGAATATTTGGTGCCGAAGTAAAAGATCTGACCAACCTCAATCCCGCGCGCCACCTGGCGGCGCGCTTCGGGGATCGCGTTGAATGCGGCCTCATCATGGGTTTCATCGGTGCGGGCGTAAAGCGTGGTGAACTCCTCACAAACGGCGGCCACCTCTTCGCGATTGTCAAAATCGACCTCGCGGTCCCCAAGTTTAAGCTCGGTCACGGCACTGTCGAAGAACACTTCGGATTCGCCGGTCGCCGCCAGCACCAAAAATTCATGGGTATTATCGCCGCCAATGGGGCCAGAGGCCGCACGCATCGGAATCGCGGTCAGCCCCATACGCTCATAGGTGCGCAGGTAGCTCACCATATGGCGGTTATAGGCATGAAGGGCGGCATCGCGGTCAACGTCGAAATTATAGCCGTCCTTCATCAGGAACTCGCGCCCCCGCATCACCCCAAAACGCGGGCGCATCTCATCGCGGAACTTCCACTGGATGTGATAAAGTGTCAGCGGCAATTCCTTGTAGCTGGTCACATGCGCGCGGAAGATATCCGTGATCATCTCTTCATTGGTCGGACCGTACAGCATGTCACGATCATGGCGATCCTTGATGCGCAGCATCTCTTGACCGTAATCATCATAACGCCCGCTTTCACGCCAAAGATCGGCGGGCTGCAGGGTCGGCATCAACAAGGGGATGTGCCCGGCACGCTGCTGTTCCTCATGCACGATCTGTTCAATGCGCCTTAGAACCCGCAAACCAAGTGGCAACCACGAATAGATCCCGGCCGCTTGCTGGCGGATCATCCCCGCACGCAACATGTAACGATGCGACACGATCTGCGCATCGGCAGGGGTTTCCTTGAGGACCGGCAAAAAGTAACGGCTAAGGCGCATGTTGGTTCTTTCACAGGGGCAATTTCACTTGCCCCGGCTTATGCCAAACACCCGGGTGAGGCAAGGGAGCCTCGCGACAGAACCAATCCAATTGAGGCCGCCCCAATGGGCGGCCAAGCCCTTTATTAGCCTCGCCGCCTTCGGCGCCTCAGGGAAAACCTCGAACGGTGGCGTCCATTTCCTTACCCGAGACCTCCCTCAGGGGAGGTCGAGATATAGACTTGGGGCCAGCAGGGCCCCTCAATTGGATCACTTTGGCCCAAAGCCACCCACGCGGGCTTGTGCTTTGGCAGTGAGACATCTTAAATCCCCATCAGCAGCAAGGAGAATACCCATGGCATTGCCAATAAGACAGCAAGCGCAGTACTGGGGCATCGCGACGGCATTTTTTTTCCTGCTGCTCTGGGGCTTGGGAAATGTCATCTTGCCCTTCATTGTCGGCGGCGCCATCGCCTATTTCCTTGATCCCGTCGCCGACCGGTTAGAGAGGATGGGCCTGTCGCGGGTTGCGGCCACCTCGATCATCTCCATCATCGCTCTTGTCATTTTCGCCCTGTTGGCCCTCTTGATCGTGCCGATGCTGGTGCGCCAGCTGATCCAGCTGGTCAATTCGGCCCCGGTTATTTTTGGCGAGCTGCAAAGCTTCTTGACCGAAAAATTTCCCCAGATCATGGACCAAAACGGCGTGGTGCGCGACACGCTTGGCGCCATTGGCCGCACCATTCAAGCGCGCGGAGGCGAGCTTGCCAGCGGGCTTCTAAACTCCGCCGTCTCGGTCATCAATGCGGTGGTATTTATCGTCGTTGTGCCGGTCGTGGCGTTTTACCTGCTGCTTGATTGGGACAATATGGTTGCCAAGATAGATGCATGGGTGCCGCGCGATCACCAGCCGGTGGTGCGCAAGCTCGCATTGGATATTGATCGGGTGCTGGCGGGCTTCGTGCGCGGGCAGGTTTCAGTTTGCGTGATTTTGGGGACGTTTTACGCGGCATCCTTGATGATTGCGGGCCTTCAGTTTGGGTTGATCGTCGGGGCCATTGCGGGCCTTGTCACCTTCATTCCTTACGTGGGCGCGCTGATCGGCGGCGCTTTGGCCATTGGCCTTGCGCTTTTTCAATTCTGGGGGGATTGGCTGCAGATCGGCATAATCGCCGGGATATTTGCAGTCGGGCAGTTCCTTGAAGGCAATGTCATCACCCCGCGTCTGGTCGGCAAATCGGTCGGTCTGCACCCGGTCTGGCTTTTGTTTTC
>JBAUHP010000047.1:0-2163 GCA_049680345.1 Albidovulum sp.
TCGATTCCATCGCACCCACAAAGCCGACCGGGCAGCCGATAATAGCGGCAGGGCGCGGACAAGTCGCATCTTCCAGCATGTTGAGCAGGTGAAACAGGGCCGTGGGCGCATTGCCGATGGCCACCACGGCCCCCGCCAGATGCGGACGCCACAGCTCAAGCGCTGCGGCAGAACGGGTATTGCCCATCTGTTTCGCCATCTCGGCAACGCGCGGATCTTGCAAGGTGCAAACCACGGCGTTGTTCGCCGGCAAACGCGCGCGGGTGATACCTTCGGACACCATGCGCACATCGCATAAGATCGGCGCGCCAGCTTCCAATGCCGCTCGGGCGGCGATCGCCATGCCGGGCGAGAAATGTACATGTTCCTCAAGGCCCACCATGCCTGCGGCATGGATCATACGCACGGCCACCACCTCTTCTTCGGGCGTGAAACGGGCCAGATTGGCCTCTGCCCGGATGGTTGCGAAGGATTCAAGATAGATGGCCGCGCCATCGGTTTGGTAGCTATGGGGCATGGGTCACTCGATAAGGCTTTTGGGGTTTCGGGTCAGGGACTCGGGCGAAAGGCCGATGCGGTGCGGCTGATCAAAGGCGCGTCCAGCGCGGATCAGGTTGAATGTGCCATCGGCGCAGGCGGTCAGCACCAGCGGCGCCGGGCCCGGATGGGCGCAGCCCTTGGCGCAACCCGAGACATGCAAATATGCGCCTTCGGGCAGCGAGGAGCAAAGTGCCCGCGCCAGCGGGCGCGTGGCGAGGAGCCCTTGTGGGCAGCCGGGCGCCCCGGTGCAGGCCGTGACGCGCAGCCGCACATCATCGGGGGCGGTAATCAACCCCTCGATCTGCGGCAAGTCAGATGCACCTTCGATCAAAAGCATCCGCCAAGGCGTGAGCCGGAAAGCACCGGTTTTGGCCAAAACAGAGACTGTTTCAGCGGTAATCTGCCCAAATTCAAAGCCGGTCAGAAACCCACCGGCACAAGGCCCCGGCTGGGGCGGCAGGGCGGGCTTTTGTGTGATGACGTCCGCATCGCTAAACTTCTGCGGAAGCTCGGCGCCCCTCGCAAGCAAGGCTGCCATCCGCCCGCGCCCCTCGGGTGCACCGCCTGCGTCCAAAAACCAGCGGGCAAGATCCATGGCCAAAGGCACCGCCGTCTCTTCACCAACCAAAACGCCGTTCTTGGCACCGTCGGCGCGCAAGATAAGCGCGCCTTGGGCGGCGCGTTCCAGCCGGATATCGGCGGATGTAGAGCCAAGCAGCGGCATAGGGCCGCAATCAATCGCGAAGCCGAATTTCCCGGGAAGTTCCGGCGCATCCCGATGGCCCAAGGCCGCCGCCAATGCATCAGCCAGCGCCAGAGTTCCGTCGCCCTCTTGCCAAAAGGGGCTGACGGCGATGTTGCGCCGGGCTTCGGCTTCGGGATTCGGGTCGATAAGGCCCAGCGCCTTCAGCCCTTCGATCAGCGCCGGATAGCTGGCGTCGCGCACGCCGCGTATTTGCAGATTGGCACGGGCGGAAAGATCAATCAGCCCATTGCCGTGAAGATCGGCCAGATCGGCGATGCCGCGCGCCTGATCCGGGCTAAGCCGCCCGGCATGGGGGCGGATGCGCACCACAAGCCCATCGCCTGACATCATCGGACGCAACGCACCGGGGCACCAGCCTTTGATCAGGGGCGCAGTCATTGGCCTGCCTCAAGTCTGGCCGCGATGGAATTGCGCCGCGTGATCCAAAGCCCTGCGTTGCGCAAGGCGTTGAAGCGGTCGTGCATCGCGGCCAAAGCTTCGGGGTTTTCCCGGGACATGAAGTCGACCACCTCATCGCGACCCAGGGTCGCTTCATGATAAAGGTCGAACAGATGGGCGGGCACGGCGCGGGCCAAATGGGCGAAGGCCGCAAGATGGTCCAGCGTCGCCGAAATCTCTGCCGCGCCACGAAAACCATGCGCCATCATCCCATCGGCCCATTTGGGGTTGGCGGCCCGGGCGCGCACTACGCGGGCCAATTCTTCGGGCAAGGTCCGGGCGCGGGGGCGGCCCTCTTGCGTGGCATCAAGATGGTAAAGTGCGGGTTGCTGGCCGCCAAGGCGCGCGACAGCGGCGGCAAATCCGCCTTCATGTGCCGCGTAATCCGAAGCCAGAAGCAGATCGGATTCGGCCAGATC
>JBAUHP010000048.1:0-2703 GCA_049680345.1 Albidovulum sp.
GCGCCGCGCATATGGCGAGACTGCGGCATAAGCGACCGAAACCACCCTATTTCTGATCACGCCACATCTGACTGGAGAACCAAGAATGCGTACGAAAGCCGCCGTTGCCTTAGAAGCCGGAAAGCCATTGGTCATCATGGAAGTGAACCTTGAAGGCCCGCGCAAGGGCGAGGTTCTGGTCGAGATCAAGGCCACCGGGCTTTGCCATACCGATGAATTCACCCGCTCGGGCGACGACCCGGAAGGCATCTTCCCGGCGATTTTGGGCCATGAAGGCGCGGGCGTTGTGATCGAGATTGGCGAAGGTGTCACCAGCCTTGAGGTTGGCGATCACGTCATTCCGCTTTACACGCCCGAATGCCGCGAATGCGAATATTGCCTGAACCCGAAAACCAACCTCTGCCAGTCGATCCGCTCGACCCAAGGGCAAGGGCTTTTGCCCGATGGAACCACGCGGTTTTCGATGCTCGATGGCACGCCGATCCATCACTACATGGGCTGTTCAACCTTCGCCAACCACACGGTTGTGCCCGAAATTGCGCTGGCCAAAGTGCGCAAGGACGCGCCGTTTGACAAAATCTGCTACATTGGTTGCGGCGTCACCACCGGCATCGGCGCTGTGATCAACACTGCCAAGGTCGCAATTGGCAGCCGCGCGATTGTCTTTGGTCTGGGCGGCATTGGCCTTAACGTCATCCAGGGGCTGCGGCTTGCGGGGGCCGATCAGATCGTTGGGGTCGATCTCAATGATGACAAGGAAACCATGGGGCGCCATTTTGGCATGACCGATTTCGTCAACCCAAGCAAAGTGGACGGCGATCTGGTGGCACATCTGGTCGCATTGACAAAGGGCGGTGCCGACTACACCTTTGATGCAACCGGCAATGTGAAGGTCATGCGCACAGCGCTGGAAGCCGCCCATAAGGGTTGGGGCGAATCGATCATCATCGGCGTAGCGCCCGCAGGTGCGGAAATCTCGACCCGGCCCTTCCAGCTTGTCACCGGACGCTCTTGGCGCGGCACGGCCTTTGGTGGCGCATCAGGGCGCACCGATGTGCCCAAGATTGTGGATTGGTACATGGACGGCAAGATAGAGATTGATCCGATGATCACCCACACACTGAAGCTGGAAGAGATCAACCACGGCTTTGATCTTATGCATGAAGGCAAATCCATCCGCGCCGTGGTGGTTTATTAAAGGACAAAGGTCATGCGCCCCGAGGTTCACAGCTATTTCGATGAGACGACGAATGCTGCGTGCTACATTGTCAAGGATCCCGGCTCAAACGCCTGTGCCATCATCGATTCCATACTGGATTTCGATCTGGCCGCGGGGCGCACCCACACTGCCCATGCAGATATGCTGATAGGCGTGATCAAGGCGAACAACTGGTCGCTGGAATGGATATTAGAGACCCATGTTCACGCCGATCACCTTTCCGCAGCCCCCTATCTCGCGCAAGAACTTGGCGGCAAGATCGCGATAGGCTCGAACATCGCGACCGTGCAAAAAGTGTTCGGCAAGATATTCAACGCAGGCACTGAGTTTGAAATGGACGGCAGCCAGTTTGACCGGCTGTTCGATGATGGCGACCGCTTCTTGATCGGCACGCTTGAGGTGCGGGTGATGCACACGCCGGGCCATACGCCCGCTTGTGTAACCTATGTAACAGGTGATGCGGCCTTTATTGGCGACACACTTTTCATGCCCGATTTCGGCACCGCGCGCGCAGATTTCCCCGGCGGATCGGCCACCGATCTATATGGCTCGATTCAACGGATTCTGGCCCTGCCCGACGATACCCGGCTGTTTTTGTGCCATGACTACAAAGCCCCCGGACGTGATGCCTATTGCTGGGAAACCACCGTGGCCGCGCAAAAAGCCCGCAATGTCCATGTCGGCGGCGGCAAGACCGAGGCTGAATTTGTCGCATTCCGCACCAAGCGCGACGCACAACTTGGCATGCCCAAGCTGATCATTCCCTCCATTCAGGTGAATATGCGTGCAGGCCAGATGCCGCCCCCCGAGGATGACGGAAATGTCTATATGAAGATCCCGGTCAACCGGCTTTAGGCGGTTCTGCAGCGTCGGATTGCGCATCTGCCCAGGCAACCTTCCGGTGATCGAACCCGCCCTTCAGCGTGGGTTTGACCACTTCAAAATAAGGCGAAAGATCAAAGTCGCGCGGCGCGAACAGCGAATGGTGGCGGATGTGGTAAATCTCGCGCCGGGCATATTCGCCTTCGCGGCCCACCACCTTGACCGTGGGCAAAATCGGATAGCGCACCGATTGGTAGGCCTGCGCGATCAGGGATGAACAGATCGCCCGGCTTGGATCGCCCGATCCAAAGGCAATCATCCGGCGCCGCCAGCGGACCGGCACAGGCGGTGTCGGAAAGAAATAGCGCAACAGATCGAAGATATTGCGCAGATCATAATGCAGGCCGATCTTGTCGATCATGAAACCGACCACCTGCGCTTGTTCTTCATCGTCAAGCCCGACGGCGCGGCAGATGCGGGTATTATAGGTCTCATATTTTGACAGGGGCACCGCAACGCAGCCTTCCCCCACATTCACCTCAATCAGGCGCGGCCGCTCTGAACCGTCTGCGGGCGTTGGCAATGCATTGCCCACATAGATCGCGGCATGCGACCAGGTTGATTGGGTCAGGTATTTTATGGCATTCGATATGCGCTGATTG
>JBAUHP010000049.1:0-4394 GCA_049680345.1 Albidovulum sp.
CGGACACAGCGCTGGCGTTTCATAACATTGCCGATGGCCTTTGGTTGGGTCGGCTTCGCATGGTGGGCCGCCAAGGTTGATTTTCATCCTGAAAGCTGGGCGCATTGGGGGCTGATCGTTACCTCAATCTATCTGTTGGTTGCAGGTGGAGTGCAACAACTCCTGCCTCAACGGAACTGACCCATCCAAATACAAATTTTCTGCGAAAATTTTCTTGATTTTTCGCAGAAAAATCGCAGCCCTCCACGTCGCGCTAGATCCGGGTCAAGGCAACGCCTAGGCCAATCATGGCAACGGCTGCCAATTTAGGTCGAGTCATGGTTTCGCCAAAAACCAGCCAACCGATCAAGACCGCGAACAGGATCGACGTTTCGCGCAAAGCCGCAACAAGTGCGATCGGCGCAAGCGTCATGGCCCAGACCGCCACCGCATATGACCCGTATGAAGCAACCGCCCCTATACTACCCAAAATCCAGACACGGGTGCCAACAGGCAAGGATGCCCGCCCCCTGAGCGAAAGCATTACCGCCGCAAAAATGATCCCATCAAGAACGAACAGCCAGCCGACGAAAAGCGTGGCATTGCCGGCCACCCGCGCCCCTAGCCCGTCTACCAATGTGTAGCCCGCCGTGGCGCAGGCCGATCCGAACGCGAAGGGAAGCATCCGCAGTGGCTCGCCGCCCGACCAGACCCCGCGCGCCAGAACCAAAATACCGCCCCCCAAGATCAAGATCCCGATCAATTCACTCGCCGTCACAATCTCACCCAACCACAGCCCGCTGACGATCAGCGTAAAAATCGGCGCTGTGCCGCGTGCCAGCGGGTAAACCCGGCTCAGATCCCCGTGCTCATAGGCAAAAGTCAAAAATACCTTATAGGCCGAGTGAATTGCCCCCGAAGCCAAAAGCCAGGGCCAGACGGCCGCCGTTGGCCAGGCCAGTGTAGACACGACCACCAATCCGATCACGCCCTGAACACCCGACAGCACCATCATCGCAGCAATCCGGTTGCTGCCAAGTTTGATCAGCGCATTCCATGTCGCGTGGAGATGGGCGGCCCCAAGAACTGCCAAGAACACGAATAAGCTCATGTGAAACCTCTGCCTTCTTTGCCCCGGCCTCAATCTCTACCCAAGCGGGTCAAACCCCGTCAGATCAAAAGCGAGGCGGCCCCTTCGTGCTTCAAAAGCGCTACTTTCGTCTCCACCCCACCGGGGGCCGAAAAACCGCCAAGCCCGCTGGCCGCCAAAATTCGGTGGCACGGGATGATGATCGCAATCGGATTGGCCCCACATGCCTGCCCGATCGCCTGTGCCGGTGCACCAAGGGCCTTCGACAGATCACCATAGCGCCTTGTTTCACCAAAGGGAATCGCGACCATCGCGCGTTGTACCTCACCGGTCAGGCCCGCCGCGAACGCCAGTGGCAAATCGAACTTTTCGCGCTTCCTCGTGAAATATTCGCCAAGCTGTGCGCAGGCCATATCCAAAATGTCAGAGCTTTCGCCGTCCGCCACCCCGCCCCATTCCAGCCGGGTGATCAAACCACCCTCTTCGGTCAGCACCAGGCGGCCAAGCGGGGTGTCTATGGCCGCCCTCATCCGCCAAACATCTTCAAGATCGCATCGAATATCGGGCGCAACAGGGCGATGATGCTTTGGCCTTGCGGTGATGCCGCCCAAAGCTGGATCGTCATCGCCGAGCTGGCCAGACATGCCCCGCCCACAATGATCCCGACAATCCCGCCCACCGCGCGGTAGCCGCGCCGCAAAAGGCCCGGTCGCCGGGCGGCATCGGATTTGGCGACCTCAAAATACTCCTTCGCGGCCTCCAGTGCCGCGACAACCGATTTCCCGATGCTTTCAGCCGCCGCATCAGACCCAAGCACCTCAATCGCCTGCCCGGCCAATTCAAGCCCCGCCTCGGGCGTCGCATCTGCCACCAGATCGGGTAGTGCGGGCATGTCTTCTTCGGGCGGCAACAGCAGCGGGCGCAGATCGTCATGCATCTCAACAAGCTGGCGCCAGCCCGCGACCAGCCCGCCGTCCAAGCCATCGATAACATAGCTGTCGCCCACCCCGCCGCGCAAAAACGCCATCGGGCCGTCCAGCAAAAGATAGGTCGGTTCGTCCATCGCCAGCGGGCGTTCATAGTTTTCAAAATGCGCAATGACCGCCGCTGGCACCTGTTTGCCGCGCGCCAGCACCAAGATCTGGGCGACATGGGCGCGCAAAGCCGCAACCCGGATCTGAAGCTCCTTCGGGGCCAAACGCTCGGGCGCGCCGGGGTTACTGGCCTCAAGCCGCCCGTCTTGCGCCTCTATCCCGACCGGGCTTGAGGCCGCCAGCCTTTGGGCCAGCGGCGCGGGGGCGGCACCCTTTGGCGGATCACGGAAATCGGGATGGGTGCCCTTGAGATATTGCACAACCTCAATGGCGCAACGCTCATTGTCGAGCAAAGAAAGCAAATGCAGCCGCCGGTCATGCGCAGGGTCGGCAGCGGGGGTGTCCTCGATGGACAAAGATACCGCGCGTTCCTCTGCAAAGGCAGGAATCTGCAAGAGCACGGCAATGTCGCTGACACCTGTGCGGCGCAGATCCAGAGAGCTTAGCGATGTCAGCCCCGAAAGCGCGGTGATGTCGCTGACCCTTGTGCTGCGCAGATCCAGAAAGCTTAGCGATGGCAGCCCCGAAAGCGCGGCGATGTCGCTGACCCCTGTGCCGCTCAGACCCAGAGAGCTTAGCGATGTCAGCCCCGAAAGCGCGGCGATGTCGCTAACCCCTGTGCCGCTCAGATCCAGAAAGTGCAGTTTCTTGAGCCCTGCAAGTGCAGTGATATCCGTTAAGGATTTCTCGAGAAATCCAAAGGCTTGATCTTGGGGTGAGAGCCATCCCAGATACAGGCGTCTGAGGTCCGACAGCCCGGCAATTTCTGGTGGCAGGGCCGTGAGGGCGCCAAGATCGACGAAGTCAAGCGTGTCATCCCCCGCCAATGCGGCGGCTTCGATGCGGCGCAAAGCCTCTGTCAGGGCGGCCTTTTCATCCGTATCCCATTCGGGCCGCCCGTAATCTTCCGCCATCATCCGCCTCCGGTTGAACCGGGGCTATCCAAGCGTGTCGTGGCAGCGCTGGCAAGTGCTTGCATGGCCGTGGCGGCCCACATCGGGCAAGATCTTCCAGCAGCGCTGGCATTTATCGCCCTCCGCCGCCTCGAACACCACGCCGACGCCCGGCACTTCGGGCAAACGAAACGCCTCATCCGGGGCCGGATCTGCCGTCAGGCTGACGCCTGAGGTGATGCAGATATCCGCGAAGGGCAGCGATTGCAGGGCGCGCAGCACCGCGCCATCCTCAATATGCACCACCGGGGCCGCTTCAAGGCTGGAACCGATGGTCTTGGCGGTGCGCTGCACCTCCAACGCCGCTGTCACAACCCGGCGCACGCGGCGGATACTCTCCCACTTTTGTGCCAAGGGTTCGTCCAGCCAATCGGCGGGGGTGTCGGCCATGTCTTGCAGATGCACCGAATTGCCTTCGCCCGGAAAGCGCGACAGCCACACATCTTCCATGGTGAAGACAAGGATCGGGGCCAGCCAAGTGGTCAGCCGGTGGAACAAGATATCAAGCACCGTGCGCGCCGCCCGGCGGCTTTGGCTATCGGCCCCGTCGCAATAAAGCGTGTCTTTGCGGATATCGAAATAGATCGCCGACAGATCGACCGTGCAAAAGGTGAAGAGGGTCTGGAACACGCCCTGAAAATCGTATTTCGCATAGCCCTTGCGCACCGTATGATCGAGTTCCGCCAAGCGGTGCAGCAGCCAGCGTTCAAGCTCTGGCATATCCTTGACCGCCACCTTTTCGGCATCAGTAAAGCCCGCAAGATTGCCCAGCAAGAAGCGCATCGTGTTGCGCAAACGGCGGTAGCTGTCGGCGGTGCCTTTGAGGATCTCATCACCGATGCGCTGGTCATTGGTGAAATCGACCTGCGCCACCCAAAGCCGCAAGATATCGGCGCCGTATTGCTTGACGATCTTCTCGGGCACGATGGTATTGCCCAAGGACTTGGACATCTTCATGCCCTTCTCATCCAGCGTGAACCCATGCGTCAGCACGCCCCGGTAGGGTGCCCGCCCCTTGGTGCCGCAAGCCTGCAGCATCGACGAATGGAACCAGCCGCGATGCTGGTCGGTGCCTTCAAGATAGAGGTCGGCAATGCCGTCCTTTGACCCATCCGCCCGGTCACGCAGCACGAAAGCATGGGTAGAGCCTGAATCGAACCACACATCAAGCACGTCGAAGACCTGTTCATAGGCGTCGGGGTCAACAATCCCGTCCAGCATCTTTTGCTTGAAGCCGGCCACATACCAGACATCGGCGCCATCGGCCTCAAAGGCCGC
>JBAUHP010000050.1:0-2979 GCA_049680345.1 Albidovulum sp.
CCGTTCGTGCGGAATCTATTTCGTATTCAATCGGTGGAACTGCCTATAGCTCATGGGCAGGGGCGTTTCGTTTGACTGGCACCAGCCAAAGTGGCGCCGTTCAGGACTTTTTGGCATTTTGCTTGCAGCCCCTGGAAGGCTGGAGGCTTGGTGAATTCAGCGTTGGCACCAACCTGTCGCAATCGGTTGTCGGCAAGCTGGGCGCGTTGATGACGAATGCTGCAAGCCTGATCACCAACCGGGCAACGGGCGCTGCATTCCAGATCGCCGTTTGGGAAATCGTGAGCGAAACCTCCGGGGCGTATAATCTTAACAATGGCGTGTTTCGTCTGACCGCCAGTTCCACCAATGCGGCCAGCACTGCGCAAAGCTGGTTGAACAACCTCAACACCGGTGCGTGGACATCGAACACCAATCCGGTAATCTTGACCCGTGCGCGCACGCAAGACCTTTTGACCACGATCGCGCCGGTTCCGCTGCCAGCGGCAGGTGTGATGTTGCTGGGTGGCCTTGCCGGAATGTTTGGCCTGCGTCGCCGCCGCAAGCAGGCCTAAGCGACAATCCTGCATCATCAGGAATGACCAATAAGGCCGCCCCGTTTGGGGCGGTCTTTTTTGTTCAAACGGGGGGCTTTCTCTTGGTGGCATTTGCTGCCAATCTGGACGCCATGAATACGGATTTCTTGATTATTGGCGGTGGGATAGCGGGCGTTTCGGTCGCCGCACGCCTGTCGCACCTGGGGCAGGTGACACTTTTGGAGGCGGAGGATCAGCTGGCCTATCACGCCTCTGGCCGCTCAGCTGCTTTATATGAGCCCAGCTATGGTCCGCCTGCGATCAAATCCCTGTCGCTGGCCAGTGGCGATTACCTTAAGTCGGCGCATGGCGGTGTGCTTTCACCGCGCGGCTTGATGCTTGTGGCGGGTAACGATCGGGCCGCAGGTTATGAGGCACAGGCGGCAGATCTGGGCCTGACGCAGATTTCCATTGAGGCGGCACTGGCCAAGGTCCCGACCCTTGCCCCCGATGCGCTTGGCTTTGTGGCATTCTCGGATCATGCCCATGATCTTGATACGGATCTGCTTGTTCAAAACTTCCGGCGCGAGGGGCGGGCGCAAGGGGCAAACCTGATATGTGGTGCGCGCGCGCAATCCATCACCAAAACCGCGACTGGCTGGCAGGTTGTAACCCGCAAGGGGGCCTTCGAAGGGCGCATCTTGGTGAATGCCGCCGGTGCCTGGGTTGACGAGGTGGCGGTCATGGCCGGTGTCGCACCTTTGGGTTTTACGCCTTTGCGCCGTTCGATGGCGCGCATTCCCGCGCCCGGCGGCCATGATGTGTCAAGCTGGCCGATGCTTTTTGGTGCGGGCGAAAGCTGGTACGCCAAGCCTGACGCGGGTGCGCTTATCGTCTCGCCCTCGGAAGAACATCGCATGGTGCCGCATGATGCCTTTGCCGATGATATGGTTCTGGCAGAGGGGCTTGCGCGGTATGAGGCTTTCAGTACCGCGCCGGTTACCCGGCTTTTATCCTCTTGGGCGGGGCTTCGAACCTTTTCGCCCGACCGTTCGCCGGTGGCGGGCTGGGCCTTGGACTGTCCGGCGTTCTTTTGGCTGGCGGGGCAGGGTGGATATGGCTTTCAGTCGGCGCCAGCCCTTAGCCAGCTTGCGGCCGATCTGATCACGGGCGCGGCAACTTCAGCAGATGCGGCGACGGTTGCGGCCCTGTCACCTGGGCGGTTTGGCGCTTCTGCGTAACGCAAGCCGGCCAAAAAACCCGCTACGCAACTTTGCCGGTATTGTGGGCGGCTGACATCGGGGCCGCTTTGCTGCATAGTCGTATTCTGGGCAAGCAAAGAGGCAAGTCATGAAGCGGGCTCTTGCGACACTTTGTGCGGCGGCAATCCTTCTGGCGGCTTGCGGTGGCGGGACCAAAATGCACCGGTTGCCGGTGGCGAGCGGCATTCCGGGCACATTTGGCGATAGTGATCCGCATGATTGGCAAGGCCGCGCCCCGGTGAATTACCCGGTTCACGGCATTGATGTGTCGCGCTGGCAAGGTGATATAAATTGGCCGGTCGTTTCGCGCGCAAGCATTGCTTTTGCCTACCTTAAGGCGACCGAAGGCGGCGATCATATTGATCCGCGCTTCAAGGATCATTGGCGGGGCGCAAGGCGCGCCGGTTTGCCGCGCGGGGCCTATCACTTCTTCTACTTCTGCACCCCCGCTGCGCAACAGGCGCGCTGGTATATCCGCAATGTCCCGCGCGAGGCGGGCAGTTTGCCGCCGGTTCTTGATATCGAATGGAACCATACCTCGCGCACTTGCCGCACTCGGCCGGATGCAAAAACCGTGCGGGCCGAAATCCGCACCTTCCAACGCATCGTCGCCGCCCACTACGGCCAGCGTCCGGTGATCTATACCACGGTGGATTTCTGGCAGGCGAACGATCTGGCGCTGCTTGGCGGTGAGGAGTTCTGGCTACGCTCAGTTGCGGGGCATCCGTCCAAGGTGTTTCCTGGCGCGCGGTGGAGCTTTTGGCAATATACCGGCACCGGTGTGGTGCCGGGCATCGGCACATCGGTTGACATCAACGCTTTTGCAGGCTCGCCCGAGGCTTGGGCCAGCTGGCTGGCGCGTCGCCAGCTTTGAGGGTGTAGGATCCTTGGCCGTCGGGCCCGTCAAATGGCCGGGGGTGGCCCCCGGCCATCTAGGTAAGGTCAGCCGTTTACGCGGATGCGTTCATTTGACGGATCAAACGGGCTGTCTTCAACCACGGTGACGTCAAACAGATTACGGAACATGCGCAGTTTCAGCTTCTGGCCGACCTCGGCCAGATCGGAGCGGACATAGCCCATGCCGATTTGCTTGTTGAAGGCCACCGACCAGCCGCCCGAGGTCAGACGCCCGATCTTCACGCCGTCATGCAACAACGCCTCTTTGCCCCATGGGTCGGCATCGTCCGGCCCGTCGATCAGCA
>JBAUHP010000051.1:0-5123 GCA_049680345.1 Albidovulum sp.
TCGTCCGACTTATCGGCATAGCGGAATTCCGAATCCGCGTAGCGGTTGATTTCTTGCACCACCATCTCGACCGTCATCGGGCGGCGCAGCTCTGCGATCATGGATTTCTTGGTGTCGTAGTCTTTGAACAAGAACAGGTCGGGGTCTTCCATCCACTCATCCGGCAGTTCAAAATCCATCGCCCGGACCTTGACCGCATCGGTGATGTTCTTGACTGCCCGGCCGGTGAAGCGGTCGTCGGCTTGCTGGATGGCCTTGAGGTAGCTGCCAAGCTTGGTGAGCGTATCCAAGGGGCCGATCTTTTCCGACACGGCGGCGAAGACCGATTTCAACCCCTCTTCATGCGGTTGCGAATGCCCCTCAAAACTGGCCGCGACGGCGCGCTTGATTTCTTGACTGGTGTAGAGGTTATGCGTGCCGACCGGGATTGCGTGGTTCTTGCCCAAGAGAAGGGCGAGGATGTCGATGTAATCATCCTGGGTCTGGGGGCCGTCGACCAGAAAACGCGCGCCGGCGCGCTGGCGCAGGGCGTCATCGACCATTTCTGGGTAGTTGGAAAACATCCCGAAGGTGCAATTGCCGCGCACCACGGTATTGGCACCGGCAAAAGCCTCCATCAGCACTGCGGTGATCTCTTGCTGACCGGCGGATGATCCGCGCTCGCCGCGTTTGCCTGCGACCTGATCGATATCGTCGATGGTGCCAAAGCCGATCACCGATGGATCCATGACCCCGGTGATAAAGGCCTTGGCGTTCTGGCCGGATTTGCCCTGATAACTGTCAACATTGTCGATCGACAGGTTTTGGTAGCGGAAGGGGTAGCCCGCAATCTTGCAATAGCCGTCGATCATTCCGGCCATCATCTGAATGAGCGTGGTCTTGCCCGTCCCCGGTTTGCCGTCGCCCATGAAGGTGAAGATGAAGCCGCCCAATTCGGCGAAGGGGTTGAGCTTGCGGGTGAAATCATAGGCCATCAGCATTTTTGCCAGACGCATCGCCTGATATTTGGCAATATGGTTGCCGATCACCTCTTCGGGTTTCTTGAACGCCATGGTCAGGCTGGTGCCACGCGCCTTGCGGGCAGGTGAAAAGCCCGCGATCGGGAAATCATCCGCCTCGACCCGGTAATTGGCGCTGGTGAAGGCGGTCAGGCGTGGGGCGGTTTCGGCCCGCAGGCGGACCTTTTCCATAAGCTGTTCGGCGAAGGCGAGGATCGTGGCGATCAGGGTTGGGCCATCCTTGGCAAAAACCGCGATGTCTTGGTCAAGTTCCCACAGCGCGCCATGCAGGGCCAGTTGGGCGTTGTCGGTCAGCACCTCTTCCACCGCGCCGATTTCGACCGTGGCTTCGCTGGCATGTTCGGCCAGAAGGAAGGCAGTGGCATTGGCAAAGACCGACAGGGTCAAAAGCGCCTCGGCGGCCAGAAGTTCGGTGAATTCGGTGGCGCGGGCGGCGGGCAGGCGGTTTTCAAGATTGGCCTTTTTCAGCTCGACCAGGCCGGTCTGGCCTGAAAACGCCTCGCCCAGGGCCAGCGCGATTGACAAGGCGCGGCGCAAGGCATGGGCGACGGCGGCTTGGACGGGTGATGTGAGCGGGTCGTCATCATCGGTGGTGGCCATGCGGTCGATGATCCGCACACCTTCGGCGCGGGTCATCGACCGGGTGACAAGACCGGGGGTGGTGGAGCGGAACCGGCGCTGCATGGCGGCCACATCGGGTGATTTTTCGGCGGCGGTCACGGTCAGCTTGGCGGCGGCCAGACGCGGTGCGTGATCGACGCCCATAAGCATTTCGGTTGCGGCCCGATAATGGGCGCGGATCGCCTCTTCTTTCAGCTCCATTTCATCGCGCGGCGTGTTCATGCCTTATCCTCACTTCTTTCAATTTGGCCCGAAGATCACGGGCAGCAGCGCCCGTGGCCGCAATTCACGCTTGGACCATCACCCGACCATCGCGGCCGACCACATATTTCTTCATCGCGCGAAAGCCTTCGGGGTCTTTTTCCGCCAAGACCTGATAGGGTTTTTGCGGCAAGATCAGGCTGCGTTCGACCCGCGTAGCCCCGGTTTCAGCGCCGCGCCCGGCGAAGGGATCAAGGCGGAAAACTTCGCGGTCGAGGTTGGAAAACCAGCCCTTTTCAACCTCGACCCTCTCGCTTTCAAGCTCTTGCACCGTCCAGGCCAGCGCCCAGTCTTCGCCTTGGGCCGCATTGGCATCGGCCAGAACATCGCGGATCGGGCCGGTTTGCAGGGTGAAGGCGCTGGAATACATCGGGCCAAGATAGATGCGGCGCAGCCTTTTGGGGTGCAGATCATCAAAATCGGTATCAAAGCCCTTGGCGATTGTCAGCAGTTTCAAGGCGTTAACCGATTGCGCCAGAAGATGCGCTTGCACGGCGGGCCAGCGGCCTTCGTCTTTGGGAAGGGCGCGGCGGCCTGAATCCTCTACCTCCAGCAAGTACAGGATCGGCACATTGATTTCGCTGTCATAGACCGCCCAATGGATCAAGAAGCGCCGCCGTTTGTTGGGCAGTTCTTCGAGCCAATGCGCTTGCGGATGCATCTGCGGGTAAAAGAGGCCGCCCTTGGCCAGCGCATCAAAGTAAAGCCGCTGCGACATGGCATATTGCAATTGGGTCGGCCATTTGCGTTCGCCGACGATGACCTTGACCATTTCATCCTTCAGCCGCGCCGCGTCGGGCAGGCCCGCAAGATGCTGGGCGGCTTGGGCTGCGTCATTGGCCATGGTCACCAGTTCTTGAAAAACCGGAAAGCCGCTTTCGTGAAAGTCGATGGTCAGATGTTTCTGGCCCAGCCCCGAAAGACGCCCCGAGATCAGGTATTTGAGGCTGAGCGCGCGGAAAGTTGTGGAGATTGCGCGCACGTAATGGGTAAGCACTTCGCTGTCCAAGACCGACAGGCTTTGGTCGGCGGTCATTTCTTTGGCGACACCGGCCATCATGCCGGTGATACGCTCAAACTTGGCGAAATAACGCCGGGCGGCGATATCATCCTCCAGCGTCTTGTGGTCGGTTGTCAGATCAAGGTCGGGCACGCCAAGCCTTTCAGGCAAAAGTGGAAGCCGGTTTTGCCGCCCCGCAGGCGGCAATCACATTCATCCGCCATAAAGGTTCTTGTCGTGCTTTTCGACAATCGCCGAGAAGCGCCGCGCGAAGCGTTCATCGGCTTTGGCCTTTTGTTCCAGCACCTTGCGAGAGAAAACCATCTGGTCTTCGTGCTTTTCCATCATATCGGCCATGCGGTCATTGGTGGCGGTGCCGATGGCGGCCATGGCGGCCTGAGCCTCTTGGTCGGTCTGCACGCCGATTTCGTTGATGCGGTGCGCGACGTCTTGTTGCTGGGCGGTTTTCAGCGATTTGGTCAAAGCATCGTAAAGCACAACGCGCTGCTTGGTGTCGGTTTGCAGTTTGTTGATCAGCACCATCTGGGTGGCCGCCTGATTTTGCAAACTGTCGACCCAGGTCTTGCCGGTTTCGATATAGCGTTCCAGCGTTTGCGATTTGGCCAGCTTGACCTGTTCGTCCTGGACCATGGCGTTATAGTTCTTGTTCGCCTCGGCCAGTTCGGATTCCAATTTGGTGCGGGCGGCGGCGTCTTGTTCGACGGCGATCTTGTTTTCAAGCTCGATCAGTTTTGGGTCCATCGCAAGGATGGCGGCGCGCAGGCCCTCCAACTCTCCCACCGTGACTTCGCGGTCGGTCAATGTATCGGTCAGGTTGGCTTCTACCCGGGCCTTGTGATCGTTGAGAACGTTAAGCTGGTTTTCCAGCAATTTGACGATGGTGTCGGATTTCGCGATCAGATCTTGCAGCTTGTCGTCAACGCTGGCGGTGCGCATCCGTTCCTGGCGCAATGATTCCGACTTGGTGCTGGAAAAGATGCTGACAAAGCTTTCCCAGCCGGTCTTTGTGCGCATCTCATCGAAGTCTTTGGAAAAGCCCGCGGTCACATCATCAAGCCCCATGATCAGCTCGGCTATATTGGCGTTCATCACTTCGGCATGTTGATGGACATCGGCCAAAGTGGCGTTTTCGATGTCGATCGTGGCGCCGCTGTCGGTTTTGAGGCGCGAGCGCGCGGTTTCGATTTTGCTGGTCAGGTCAGAAATCTTCGCCTGAGCTTCGGCCACCTGTTTCTGGCTTTCCAGGATCTGTGTGTCGAAATCGGCCATCGGGCCCTCCCATGTTAATCGTTTTTACAATATTGGGGGGTGTGTCGCGAATTTCCATCCCCTGATGCGGGATTCTTATGCGAAAACGGGGGCGCGCGTCATCCGCCTTTTTCAATTGGGTGAAAGAGAGGCTGTGCGGGGGGCATTTTTCTTGCCGATTGGGGGCAGAAGATTTCTAAGGGGCAAGGCGGTTTGAACAAGAGGGGATCGGGCGTGAAGCGGTTTTTGGGGATCATGCTGGCGGGGCTTATGGCGGCGGGTGCCGCACTGGGCCATGCGAGTGAGCGCGCGATTATCCTGACATTGCCGACCGGGCCTTACATCTGGGGGGCGGCACTGGCGGTGGCGATCACCGCGCTGGTGGCCATGGCAGGCGGGCGGTTGCCGCAGTTGCGCGCCCGGGTTTTGTTTGAGCGGCGGGTTTTGGTGGGTGACGGGGTCACAAGTGGCTTGGCCGCGCTGGGCCTTTGGGGGCTGGTGCTGGCGGGGCTTTTTGGCACCCACGATCCGCTGGCAAACCCGTTGCCGCTGGTGCTTTGGACGGTGATCTGGGTCGGGCTGACGGTTCTTGTGGTGATCTTTGGCGATCTTTGGCGCGACATCAATCCGTGGCGGGGGCCGGTGCGGGCGTTGCGCGGGCTGTTGGGGCGGCAAGGCGGGATTGGGCTTGCGCGCTTTGGCCACCTGCCTGCGGTGATCGGCTATCTGGCCTTTGCATGGTTTGAAATTGCGTCCCTTGCGCCCGATGATCCGGCCAAGCTGGCGGTTGTGGTCGCAGGTTATTGGCTGGTGATTCTGGCGCTGGCCGTCGCCGAGGGCGAGGATTGGCTGGATAGGGGCGAATTCATGAGCGTCTATTTCGCGCTGGTCGCGAGAATTGCGCCGTTTTGGGCCGAGCGGCAGGGCGCGCGCTTGCGGATCATGGCCGGATG
>JBAUHP010000052.1:0-9349 GCA_049680345.1 Albidovulum sp.
CATCTTCGGTGATGCCCTTGCAATGCACACATTGCATCCGCCGCGCGGTTGATCCGCGATGTTCGGTCTGGATGGCAGAATGCGGGATACCGGCGTTGGTCGCCTCCAGCATGGCTTGGCCCATCAGGCTTTCGGTGCCCGAAAGGTATAGCTGCAAGCCCATATGGGCATCCATCAAGACCCGGCGCAAACGCGATAGCGACGCCTCATAACTGGGGCCAGTGTAGAATTGCGCAGGGTTCAAAGCCTTCAGCGCATTTGTATATTTCTCACCGGTTTTCTTGGGAATATAAAGGATATGGGCATGGGCAAACAGGCCCGCAGGGGCTGCCTTGGCCAGATCGAGGATCGCCCCGGCGCCCTCGGCATCGGCGATCATCAGATGCGCCTTGCCGGGCCGGGGTTCAAGCGTACCGTAGACCGGGCGGCTTTTGATGGATGTTTCAAAGACTGTCTTGGACATAGAATGGTTCGTCCCTGTTCAGGTCTGCGGTGATGGGCGTGCCGCGCTGCGGGCACGCCCTTTGGCATTAACCCTTGACCGTGCGCCGCTTCTTATCGGGGTCAAAGAAGGGCATGGAATGGGCCACACATGCAACCCCGCCCGAGGCGTTTTCGACCGTCATCTTGACGCCGTCCACCGCACAATCAACCGGCATCCGTGCGATCCCGACGTTTTGCTTGTTCAGCGGTGAATACATCCCGATGGTCACCAAACCGACTTGCTTGCCATCCTTCATCAATGGCGCGCCTTCTTCGGCGGGGGTCGTGCCTTCCAGCAAGACGCCGTAGATCTTGAAACGCTCGCGCCCCTTCAGGCGGTAATGCTCTTCCGCGCCGCGAAAGCCGGTTTTGCCGGGCGATACGGTGAAATCAAGCCCAAGTTCCCAAAGCGTGTCGCCCGGACCTTCGTTTTCAAACGGATACATTTCCGAATTGTCGAAGGGGAAGAACAACAAATAGCTTTCGGCGCGCAGCATATCGAGGGTGGTAAAGCGGCATGGGATGATGCCCATGGATTTGCCTTCATCCAGGATACGGTCCCAGATTGCGGGGGCGTCTTGCCCACGGCAAAAAATCTCATACCCGCGTTCGCCAGTATAGCCGGTACGCGAAATCATCACCGGCTTGCCGAACAACGATGTCTGCATGTGGTTGAAATAATTGAGATTGCGAATGCCCTCGACGTGCTTTTCAAGGTAATCAACCGCCAACGGACCTTGCAGCGACAAGTCATGCAGATTGTCGTCGAAACGGACAGACACATCGCGGCCGGTGGCAGCCATGGTCAATTGTTCATGCGCGCCGCCCGAGCCGTGCACAACCATGAAGCTGTTCGGCCCCATGCGGTAGATGACGCAATCATCAATGAACTTGCCCGCGTCATTCAACATACAGGCATAGACCGAACGCCCCGGCATCAGCTTTTCGATGTTCCGCGTCGTGGCGCGCTCGATCACATGCAGTGCTGCAGGGCCACTGATATGGACCTTTTTGAGGCCCGAGACATCCATCAGACCGGCTTTGGTGCGGATCGCCATATATTCGGCGACCGGATCGCCTTTGGAATAAGACCATGCGGTGCCCATGCCGCTCCAATCTTCAAGATTGGAACCTAGCGCACGATGTCGATCACCGAGGGTCGAGAATCTCCAGGAATTGGTCATGTTATCTCCCTATCATTTGTTTTTGATTTGGGCGCAGTCTGGGATCATCGCGCATGAAAATCAACGCCCTTGTGCAACTTTTTTTCCTCAGAGGGATAATTATTTCCTATTCCCCGCTGGTCCCGGATGATGAAGAGGGCAGCGGGTGCCGCCCTTTTCAAGCTTGATTGAAACGCCAGACTCAGATCGGCAAGACGAAGAACCAATTGGCCCACAAGACGACCGAAGCCCCGCCAGCCAACGCCAGATAGGGCAAGATACCCGCTTTGCGTTCGCCAAGATCGCCGTTTTTCAGACCCAGGTCCTCCATCGCTTCGGGCGGGAACTTGCCGCCGTCCTGAACATAATGCCGGTACATGAAAACCGGAATGATCAGGGCAGCAAAGAACGCCCCCGACCACAAGGCGTTCTCGTATCCCCAGACCTTGGCCCCTGCCCCAAGCAACAGCGCATTCACAAAGGCAAGGCAGGTGTTCAGACCGATCAGCGCCGTCGGTGCCTTCCACGGGCGGTGGATATGGCCCGAATCAATCCGGTGGATCCAGCCGGCATTGAGGTTGAGGAAGTTGAAGGTCAGATAGCCGACGTTTGAAATCGCCAGAACGTAGAAATACCCGCCCGCATCCGAGGCCAGCGCCAGCAAGATAAGGTTGAAGCCAAGATCGGTCCACATCGCATTGGTCGGCGCGCCATGGTCATTCACATGGCTGAGGTATTTGGGAAGCCAACCATCGCGCGACCCTTGGTAAAGCGTGCGCGACGAACCCGCCATTGCGGTCATGATCGCCAGGAAAAGCGCCATGATCATCAAGATCACGAAGATCTGGGTGATGACATTGGAAGAACTGACCATGCCCCCAAGTGCAGCGGCGATGCCAGAGCCCTCAACGATGCCCGCATCCAGCATGCCCTCTTGCCCCAAGACGCCCTGGAATGAGAACGGGATGAGGAAATAGAACAAGCAACACAACAAGCCCGAATAGAAGATCGCCTTGAATGTGTCTGTCGCCGGGTTCTTGAATTCGGCCGTATAGCAAACCGCTGTCTCAAACCCGTAGGTTGACCATGCCGCGATATAAAGCGCGCCCAAAAACAGCGTCCAGCCGCCAAGATCCCATGCGCCGCTGATACCGGAATAGGATGCCGTCGGCGGGACAATATCGGTGACGTTCATGCTGTCGATGGACCCCGACAAGATCGGCACCAGCCCGACCAGCAACAGCGGAATCAGCACGATGATCGCCATCCATTTTTGCGATTTCGCCGTAGACGCGATGCCGCGGTGCTGGATCGCGAAGATGATCAGCATCAAGACCGAACCGATCACGAAGGTCGAGTTGAAATGCAATGTACCAAGCCCGGGGATCGTCAGATTAAACGCCTCCCACACCCGAAAGAAGGGGGTAAGGGCGGCAACCCCATCGGCAGAGGCAACGGCGGTGATGGCGTCCTCGGCAGAGGTTCCGGCATTGGCCGCGATGTAATCCACGACAGACGCAGTTTCGGCCGTGTAGCTGGCCGCATTGGCCGTAACCCAATCAAGCACCGCCTGACTTTCCGCCAGCGGTATCGGGAACAAAGCATTGAGGATGTAGCCCGCCGCAATCGCGCAGCCCAAAGACAAGACCGGCGACCAGGCGAACCAGTTACACCAGACCGACAAAGGCGCGATCACCTTGGAATAACGCAGCCAGGCAGTCGCACCATAGATCGAGGCACCGCCGGATTTGTTGGAAAACATCCCCGCCATTTCGGCATAGGTGAAGCTTTGCAAGAAGCCCATGATCATCGAGATGATCCAGACCAGGAATGCCGCTTTACCGGCCACCCCCGCAATTCCACCGATCGAGAAAAGCACCAAAGGCGGCACACCCGCCGCAACCCAAAAGGCGCCTTTCCAGTCCAGCGACCGGTGCAATTCACCGGAGCTTTGTTCAGATGACATCAATCGTCCCTCCTTGTCGTGCGCTGACCGGATTTGTTCCTCAGCGCTGTTTTTTCCGCCACGGCCTCAATAGGAATCGCTTGCCTCGCGACCTGGCGTGGCGCGACGATAGGCTCAGGTTTTGTTTCTTAAAAGGAATATTTATTTCTTTTCTTTCATGTCAGCGCAAACACAAAGCACCGCCCCAAAAAAGGTGTTTATTTTCAAATAATTAAGGAAAGGGGATTCGCGCAGAAACTGTCAATCGCGCGAACCGAACGCCCATTTTTCTGCGTAAACTTCGCAAAATTTCGGCGCCCAAGGCCCCCAAGACCCGGTTTTTCACGCAAAAACCAGATGACCCGCCGCGACGTGGCGTCGTAGCTCATTGAATAATGGCGATATTTTTTTTGAGAATGAAACAATTTGACAAATTGCCACATCCAACCTCTACCATAGGGCAAAAATTATCACTGCGGGACAACAGGCCCGCTTTCAACGGGGGAGACGCGAAGTGGACGGAAATCTTAACGCACTAACGACCATTTTCACCGAGTTCTATTACTGGGTGACGGTCGTTTTCATGTTCTTAATCCATGTCGGATTTTGCATGTACGAAGTCGGCGCCAGCCGCCGACGCAACCATATGCACACCTTGATGAAAAACGTCATGATCATCCCATTGGTGACGGTGACCTTCTTCTTCTTCGGCTGGTGGATCTATTTCGCCTTCCCCGATGCCTTTCCGGGCAGAAGCGGCATCAATTTCGAGGCGGGTGCGCCTTACACGCCTTGGGCTGAAGCCATGGGCACGAACCTTGGCGATCATATCACAGGGGTGTTCTGGGCGGCCTTCCTGCTTTTCAGCTGGACGGCGGCGTCGATCGTATCCGGTGCGGTGATTGAACGTATCCGGTCTTCGGCACTTTGGCTTCACGCGGTCATGATCGGCTCGGTCTGGTGGATCATTGATGCGGCATGGGGCTGGCACTGGGACGGCTGGATGGTCAAGGCGCTTGGCTATCACGATGCCTATGCATCGGGGGTTATCCATGCCATCGCTGGCGGCTATGCGCTGGGCGTGATCATGGTTTTGGGGCCACGTATCGGCAAGTTTGCCAAAGATGGCACACCGCGCGATATTCCGCCGCATAATCCTTGGATGTTGTGTATCGGTATCTTCCTGATCTACACCGGCTTTTGGGGCTTTTACGCGGCGTGCAACGTGCCGATCATCGCACCCGAAGTCATTGGCGGTCAGATCGTCGGAACCACCTGGACCGGCACCAATATCTATCTGGCACCGACAACGCTTTCGGCGATTACCTTCAACTTCCTGATGTCACTTTCGGGCGGGTTGATGGCAGCCTATGTTGTGTCCAAGGGCGATGCGTTCTGGACATTCTCGGGCGGTCTGGCCGGAATTATCACCGCCTCTGCGGGCAATGACCTTTACCATCCGATCCAGGCAATGCTGGTCGGTGCCGTAGGCGTCGTCATCGTTTACAAGCTGCATTACTGGGTTGAGCGTAAGTTCAAACTTGATGATGCCGTGGGCGCGGTTGCGGTTCATGGATATTCGGGCGTTATTGGCCTGATCATTGCGGGCTTCTTGCTTTGGGGTCAGCCATCATCGCCGTTCGAAGGCTATGCAACGATCACCCCATGGGGCCAAGCCGTTGGCGCTGTGATCATGTTCGTTCTGCTTGGCTTCATTCCGGCCTATGTCGTGGCCAAGATCCAATCCGCTATGGGTGTGCTGCGCATTCCTGAAGCGGTTGAGATGCAGGGTCTCGATTTTGCCGAACACCATGCTTACGAAGATGCGTTGGCAAGTGTCATCGCAGCTGAAAAAGCCCATCTTGGCGCTTGATAGGGAGAACAGACATGTCAACGAACGGACTTGATAGCTGGGCCGTCGATCTGGCCGAAGTGGGCGCAATCTATCCCTTCCAAGGGTGGGAGTTTCCGATGTTCATCGTCGGCCTCGTCTTCTGGCTGGGCTGGCACTGGACGCAGTTCAGAAACGAAAGCGCGCATCTGGATGCCGCCGCCAAGTTGATGGAGAAAGACAAGGTGATCAAAGCGGTCGAACGCTACTGACCACCGGTGTCAAACGAAGGGCGGGGCAGCAGCCTCGCCCTTTTTTAGTTTCCTCTGCATAAAAATTGTTTCTTCGCAGTTGAGCCTGATGCGGGTTGGTGATAGCGTTTGAGTCGTAATGGCCACAGGAGCGTATGATGTGTGGAATCGTCGGATTATTTTTGAAAGACAAGTCGCTTGAACCCAAGCTTGGGGCCATGCTGACAGACATGCTGATCACCATGACCGATCGCGGCCCCGACAGTGCAGGCATCGCCATATACGGTGGCGCAGGCGATGGGGTAGGCAAGATCACGGTGCAATCGCCTGAACCCGAAACCGATTTTAAGAACCTCGACAAAGAGTTGAAAGCCGCCATCGGCGCGCCGGTGAAGATGCGGATCAAAAGCACCCATGCGGTGCTGGAGGTTCCGATTGCCCAGATCGAGACTGCGCGTGCGGCCCTGACCGAACTGCGCCCTGCCCTCAAGATCATGAGCGTTGGCGACAGTCTTGAGATCTATAAGGAAGTTGGCCTTCCAAAAGATGTGGCCGCGCGCTTTGACGTCTCAAAAATGCACGGCAGCCATGGCATCGGCCATACCCGCATGGCCACAGAATCGGCCGTGACCACCATGGGTGCGCACCCCTTTTCGACCGGGCCGGATCAATGCCTTGTGCATAACGGATCGCTGTCGAACCACAACGGTCTGCGCCGCGAACTTATCCGCAATGGCATGACCTTTGAGACCCAAAACGACACCGAAGTTGCCGCAGCCTATGTCAGCCACAAGCTGAAGGAAGGCATGGATCTGGGCCAGGCATTGGAAGCCGGGCTGGAAGATCTTGACGGCTTTTACACCTTTGTTGTCGGCACCAAGGACGGTTTTGGTGTGGTCCGCGACCCGATCGCATGCAAACCCGCCGTGATGGCCGAAACCGATCAATATGTGGCCTTCGGTTCGGAATACCGCGCCATGGTCAACCTGCCCGGCATCGAAAACGCCCGGCTATGGGAGCCTGAGCCCGCAACCGTTTACTTCTGGAACCATTGATATGCAGACATTCGACCTTGCCGAGCGCAGCTTGCGCGAACTGAACCAAGCGCTTCATGACCTGAAGGGTGACACCAATGAAACGGCCTGGGAAATCGTCAACACCAAGGGCAGCCATGCGATTGCCGTCGGTGTAGATGCGCCCGTTGATATCACCGTTCATGGCACCACGGGCTATTACTGCGCGGGCATGAACAAACAAGCGACGATCCGCATCAAGGGCAATGCTGGCCCCGGGGTCGCCGAAAACATGATGTCGGGTGCTGTCATCATTGATGGCAATGCCAGCCAATATGCGGGCGCCACCGGGCGTGGTGGTTTGCTGGTGATCAAGGGCAATGCATCCAGCCGCTGCGGTGTGTCGATGAAGGGCATCAACATCGTGGTGCATGGCAATATCGGCCATATGTCGGCCTTCATGGCGCAATCGGGCAGCATGGTGGTTTTGGGAGATGCGGGCGACGCGCTTGGCGATTCCCTTTACGAGGCCAAGCTTTACGTGCGCGGCAGCGTGAAAAGTCTGGGCACTGACTGCATCGAAAAAGAGATGCGCCCCGAACATCTGGCCGAACTTGCCGATCTTTTGGAACAAGGCGAGGCCACTGGTCTTGCCAAGCCCGAAGAGTTCCGCCGCTATGGTTCTGCCCGCAAGCTTTACAATTTCAACATCGACAACGCGTCGGACTACTGAGGAAGAAGAATGAGCGATTTTCCCCATACACCGCCTCGCTATTCCGCCACGTTCACCCCGGCGATCAACGCCGAGATCCGTCGCGCGGCAGCCTCTGGCATCTATGACATTCGCGGCGGCGGCACCAAACGCCACTTGCCGCATTTCGACGATCTGTTGTTCCTTGGCGCCTCGATCAGCCGCTATCCGCTGGAAGGCTACCGCGAAAAATGCGCAACCGACGTCTGGCTGGGCACAAGATTTGCGAAAAACCCGATCCATCTGGACATACCCGTCACCATCGCAGGGATGAGCTTTGGCGCATTGTCCGGCCCCGCGAAAGAAGCGCTGGGGCGTGGTGCCTCGGAGGCCGGAACCTCTACCACGACCGGCGATGGCGGCATGACCGAGGAAGAGCGTGGCCATTCGAAATATCTTGTATATCAATACCTTCCAAGCCGATACGGCATGAACCCCGACGATCTGCGCCGCGCTGATGCGATTGAGATTGTCGTGGGCCAGGGCGCCAAGCCCGGCGGCGGCGGCATGTTGTTGGGCCAAAAGATCTCGGACCGGGTGGCGATGATGCGCAACCTGCCCAAGGGGATCGACCAGCGTTCAGCTTGTCGTCACCCCGACTGGACCGGCCCCGATGATCTGGATATCAAGATCCTTGAGATCCGCGAGATCACCAATTGGGAAAAGCCGATCTATGTGAAAATCGGCGGCGCGCGCCCCTATTACGACACCACCCTTGCGATCAAGGCCGGTGCCGATGTCGTGGTGTTGGACGGTATGCAAGGCGGCACGGCCGCCACCCAAGATGTGTTCATCGAACATGTCGGCATGCCGATCCTGGCCTGTATCCCGCAAGCGGTCAAAGCGCTGCAAGATCTGGGCATGCACCGCAAGGTTCAGCTTATCGTCTCGGGCGGTATCCGCACCGGTGCCGATGTGGCCAAGGCCATGGCAATGGGCGCAGATGCGGTGGCAATCGGTACTGCCGCATTGATCGCGCTTGGTGACAACGACCCCAAATATGAAGAAGAATATCAAAAGCTTGGCTCCACCGCCGACGCTTATGACGACTGGCATGAAGGCCGCGATCCGGCGGGCATCACCACCCAGGACCCCGAACTGTCCAAGCGTTTCGATCCGATCCTTGGCGGCCGGCGGCTGAAAAACTACCTCAAGGTAATGACGCTGGAGGCGCAGACGATTGCGCGGGCTTGCGGCAAGAACCATCTTCATAATCTGGAGCCTGAAGATCTTGTGGCGCTGACCATCGAAGCGGCGGCCATGGCCGGTGTGCCCCTGGCCGGAACCAACTGGGTCCCAGGACGCGGAGGTTTTTGACCAATGGCGGCCTATACGGCAACGATTTCTTGGCAACGGAGCGGTGATGAGCCGTTCACTGACAATAAATACAGCCGTGGCCACCAATGGTCATTTGATGGGGGCGTAAGCTTTCGCGCCTCCTCCTCGCCCCATGTCGTGCCGCGCTATTCGGATCCGGCTGGGGTGGACCCCGAAGAAGCATTCGTGGCCAGCCTGTCCAGCTGCCATATGCTGACCTACCTTTATCTTGCGGCCAATGACGGACTTGTCGTTGACCGCTATGAGGACACCGCCGAAGGTGTCATGGCGAAATCGCCCGAGGGCAGGATCTGGGTCAGCAAAGTCACATTGCGCCCGAAAGTCATCTGGGGCGGGACAGCCCCCGATGCCGCCACGAACACAGCGCTGCATCACGCAGCCCATGACCAATGCTTCATCGCCAATTCGGTCAAGACCGAGGTTTTGTGCGAACCGATCTAAAAAAATAACAAACATAAAAAAAACAACCGACAAGGAGTTAGACAACATGCCAAAGGATCTGGCCAAATTCGCCAAGGAAAAGGGCGTAAAATATTTCATGATTTCCTACACCGATCTTTTCGGTGGTCAGCGC
>JBAUHP010000053.1:0-9728 GCA_049680345.1 Albidovulum sp.
GGTTTCGGCGATCGCCGCAAGGCCATGTTGCAAGACATCGCGATCCTGACCGGTGGTCAGGTCATCTCGGAAGATCTGGGCATGAAGCTTGAAAATGTCGGCATGGATATGCTCGGCACGGCCAAGAAAATCTCGATCACCAAAGACACCACCACGATCGTTGATGGCGCTGGCGAAAAGGCCGAGATCGAAGCACGTGTTGCCCAGATCCGCACCCAGATCGAAGAAACCACTTCGGACTACGACAAGGAAAAGCTGCAAGAGCGCGTCGCCAAACTGGCCGGCGGTGTTGCGGTGATCCGCGTTGGCGGCATGACCGAGATCGAAGTGAAAGAGCGTAAAGACCGCGTTGACGATGCATTGAACGCGACCCGTGCGGCCGTGCAAGAAGGTGTCGTTGTTGGTGGTGGCGTGGCGCTGATGCAGGCTGCCAAGATACTGACCGGCCTGAAGGGTGCAAACTCTGACCAGGACGCCGGCATCGCCATCGTGCGCCGCTCGCTTGAAGCACCGCTGCGCCAGATCGCGCAGAACGCGGGTGTTGACGGCGCTGTGGTTGCGGGCAAAGTGCGCGAATCTGACGACAAGACCTTTGGCTTCAACGCGCAGACCGAAGAATATGGCGACATGTTCAAGTTCGGCGTTATTGACCCGGCCAAGGTTGTGCGGATCGCATTGGAAGATGCAGCCTCTATCGCGGGCCTGTTGATCACCACCGAAGCCATGGTCGCCGACAAGCCGGAGCCTAAGGGCGCAGGCGGCGGCGGCATGCCCGATATGGGCGGCATGGGCGGCATGGGCGGCATGATGTAAATCATACGACCCGATCACCAAGACAAAAGGGCCCCGAGTGCGGGGCCCTTTTTTTGTGACGACAGGTGATCCAGCGGAGGCCCGTTCCGGGCCAAGCCATTTTTAGGGGGGCTGGCGCCCCCGGCGCGTTGCGAAGTGACTGGTCAGGCAGGCCGGTGCGGGTTAGGCATATTGATGCGCCTTTTCGTGTTGACCGCCCTTGTGATGACAGCCTTTGCCGCCAATTCGGTTCTTAACCGGCTGGCGTTGAAGGGCGATGCGATTGGCGCATTGGATTTTGCCGCGATCCGGCTGGTGTCAGGGGCGGTATTCTTGGGCGTTCTGGCTTTGGTGCTCAGGCGTGGTTTGCCGGTTCTGGTGCCAAGGCACGTCCTGGGGGCCGCAATGTTACTGCTTTATGTGCTGGGGTTTTCGCAGGCCTATCTGGCGCTTGATGCCGGTGTGGGCGCGCTTATTTTGTTTGGGGGTGTGCAGATCACCATGTTTGCGGGCGCGCTGATCGCGCGCGAAGCGGTGCCGCCGCTGCGCTGGGCGGGGGCGGCTTTGGCCTTTGCCGGGCTCTTGTGGCTGCTTTTGCCGCAAAATGGCGGATTGCAGCTTGATCGGGGGGCGGTTTGGGCAATGGCTGCGGCCGCCTTGGGGTGGGGTGTCTATTCGCTGCTTGGTCGGGGCGGTGGCGATGCGCTTGCCCGGACTGCGGCAAGTTTTATTCTGGCGGCACCTTTGGCGGTTCTGGCGACTTTGGCCATGCCCGTGTCGGGTGGGGCGATGACAGGTTACGGTGTGGCATTGGCGGTGACCGCGGGTGTGGTGACGTCGGGGCTTGGCTATGCGCTTTGGTATCAGATCTTGCCACAACTGGGTGCGGCGCGCGGCGCAGTGGCGCAGCTGACCGTGCCGGTGATCGCAGCCCTTGGCGGGGTGTTGATGATTGGTGAAAGCCTGACCTTGCAATTCGCTTTGGCGACGCTGCTGGTTTTGGGCGGCGTGGCGCTTGCCAATCGTTAGTGTGGCCAGGGTTTGGTCAAGAGCGGGCTTACACTAAATGGCTTCGACCACTTTGTGGTCGGCAATTGGATCACGCAGGCCTAGGGGCACGGGTCAGCGGGGATCGGGGCTATGGCGATAACCTCCAGCTGCATGGTGCCGGTCGGGCGGCGCCATTCGACGCTATCGCCGATGCGGACCCCCATCAAGGCGCGCGCCAAGGGCGATTGCGGGGCGATGCGGCACAGACGGGCATCTGCCTCATCCTCTCCGGTAATCTCATAGGTTGTGGTCTTGCCATCCTCATCGGTGACGGTGACGCTGGTGCCAAAACCAACTTCGGTTGGCGCAGCTATCGGGGTGACCAAAATCGCGCTGGCAAGCCGGGCCTCAAGAAAGCGGATATCGCGTTCGGCGGCGCGCTCGGGCAAGAGATCAAGCCTTTCGGCCCGGGCTTTCAGCTTAGCAAGCAAGGCCAGAGCGGCACTCAGCCTTGCGCGCAGATCGGCCAGCCCGCGCGGGGTGACATAGTTGGGATGCGGGCTGATGGGCAGATCGGGCAGGGCGGCATTGTCGGGCCCATCTTCTTTGACGAAGGCGCGGCTCATAAAACGATCACCTCAAGCGGGTCGTAATGGGCATGGACGTCGGGCGCAAAGGCGATGCGCGGCAGGCTGTCTGGTTTGAAACGGATGGCGGCCAGATCTTGTGGCGCGAAAAAACGCCTTTCGGTCACAACCCGCTCCGGATCGGACCAGTTGGGGTCAAGCGCGCCGTCGGTGATGGTGCAGCGAAAGAACAGATCGACCTGATGAAACCCGGTTCTGGGGTCATGAAACTCATTCACCAGTGCCAAAGGCCCCACCGCCACAGTCAGGCCGGTTTCTTCCAAAACCTCGCGGATAAGGTTCTCCGGCAGCCCGGTTCCCGGGTTTACCCCGCCACCTGGCGCGCACCAAAGATCCGATCGCCCGCCCGGATAGGCATTCACCAGCAAAAGTCGGCCCTCATGGACCAAAATGGCGCGGGCGGCTAGTCTTGGTGATCGGGTTTTCATTGCTATACAGTGCCGAAAGGCCGCGCGAAGGGCAAGTCACTGTGCTACAAGTTCGCGTCTTATCACGAACCCGGAGCCTATGATGCGGACCGTCGTACTTTGCCTTGCCCTGTTGTTGCCGCGCGTCGCTGCGGCAAGTGATTGCGTGGTTTTGCTGCATGGGCTGGCGCGCAGTGATGCCTCACTTCTGGTGATGGAAAAGCTGCTGACCGGGGCGCAATATCATGTGGTCAACACCAGCTACCCCTCGACCAAAGCCCCGATTGAAGAGCTGATCGCGGGCTATGTCGGCCCGGCGGTCGCGGCTTGCGGGGATGCCCGGGTCAACTTCGTGACCCATTCGATGGGCGGCATATTGCTGCGCGGCTGGTTGCAAGACCATCGGCCCGCGATCATGGGCCGGGTGGTGATGCTGGCTCCGCCCAACAAAGGCTCGGATCTGGTCGATACTTTCGGTGATCTAGGCGCCTTTCGCTGGATCAACGGCCCCGCCGGGTTAGAGCTGGGCACCGAGGCGGAAAGCCTGCCCAACCAACTTGGCGCTGCGAATTTCGAACTGGGGGTGATCGCGGGCAACCGCACGCTGAACCCGCTTTATTCTTCGGTGATTGATGGGGCAGATGATGGAAAAGTCGCGGTGGAAGCCACGAAAATCATTGGCATGCAAGATCACATCGTGCTGCCGGTCACCCATACGTTCATGATGAACAACCCGCTGGTTCTGGCGCAGGTGCTGGAGTTTTTGGGCACGGGCCGTTTTGATCATGACCTAAGCTATCTTGAGGCCGCGAGACGCGTGATCAAGTGACGTCCTGAGGGCAGGGAAAAGCTGAACTCCGGCAAAATGGCCCCGCATATCAGGCGGGGCCAGGCTTTGCTTATTTTGCGGCCAACACCTCGTAGCGGCCAGTCATGCCTGCCGCGATATGGTCGTTGACGTGGCAGTGATACATCCAGATGCCGACGGCATCCGGGACCATATCCGATACAAGGGTCGTGGCCGGCAGAAGTTCAACCACGTCCTTGCGATTGCCGTTCGCCAAGACGGTGTTTCCATGCCAATGCGGTGTGTGCAGATCCACCTCGGTGCCAAGTGACATCAGATACCAGCGAACCCGTTCGCCCACATGCATCTGCGGCATTGGCATGTTGCCGTACACATAGCCGTTGATGGCATGCATGAGGTTCGATTCCGCAAAATCATCCGCGTCATCCTCTGTCGGCGGTTCGGGCAGCTTGGCGACCATGTCGTCAAGGAAATGGCTTTCATTCTCGTTCATGACCGTGAAAAAGGAAAAGACTTCGCGGTCCACGTCCTTTGGTGTGGCGTCCGCATTGGCCATTCCCTTGGCTGTGACAACGATGGCACCCACCAACCCGGAATTCGTATCGGCAATCGATTGCACATGGCCGTGGTAAAGCCAGACAAGCGACGAGGGATCGTTTGGCCCCGGCCCGGCACGCTCTGGCACTTCCCAAATATAGGTGAAGGTGTCACCCGGCGCGATGGCATCGTCGGCCTTGTCTGCACCAGAGGTGCCGTCATTGGTCATCGCCCCTTCGAATGCTTTTTCATAAAAAACACCATGCGGGTGGGCGGATACCGGAATGGTGCTGTTGTTTTTCACCACAAATTCTATCGTATCGCCGACCTCGGCGTGAAGGATCGGGCCCAAGATCCCGGAGGAAGGGTCAGTGACCTGCGCTTTTTGGGAAAAATCCGCGCTTGTGTAACCGATGTATCGGATCTTGTGATAAATACTGCCAATTCTGGAAGGGCCGGGTTCAACAAAAACGTTTTGATCCTCCGAAAACGCCATGCCCATCATAAGCTCTTGCCCTTCAGGCGCGTAGTCCCATTCGACTTCTTCCGCCGCGGCGTAGTAGGTTCTTGTTTCCGCATCTGCGCCGGTCCCGCCAAGAAAGAAAAACCCAATTCCGGTGGCCAAAATGGCGCGTGCACATGAGGCAAGATTTAACAATTCTGATGCCTTTCATAGCGTTTCGGGCGGCAATGAACGGATTCCTTAAGCGACTGTCAAGCCAAGGGCGCGCAACTTAAGGGAGGGCTGAAAATGTTCGGGTCTTGCGCCTGCTTCAGACTTGCCGTTGAAATGTATCAATAAAAGCGTTTCGACTTTTTCTTGAAACATCCAGCATCACCTAAACCCGCCCAAATCCTTGATTTCAGGCAGGGTCAGGTGATTGCGGGTCAAAGTTGACCCGCAAAAGCTCACGACAGCCAACAACGGTCGATACATGCAAAATATCGGATGAAGCCGCAGCGGGGGCCTTCACGGCCCCGGCCTGTCATCCAACTATCTATCCGTGCTTCAAGATGCGGTTCACATGGCCCATCTTGCGCCCCGGCCGGGCCTCGGCCTTGCCGTAAAGATGCAGCGCCGTGTCTTTTTGGGCGGCCAGTTCGGGGATGCGGTCCATGTCATCGCCGATGAGGTTCAGCATCTCGACATCTGCATGGCGTGCGCCGTCACCCAAAGGCCATCCGGTGACGGCACGAATATGCTGCTCAAACTGATCGACAGCGCAGCCATTTTGCGTCCAGTGGCCAGAGTTATGGACGCGCGGGGCGATTTCATTGACGATCAGCCCCGCATCGGTGACGAACAGCTCAACCCCCATGACCCCGACATAGTCAAGCGCGTTCAAGATCCGCGCGGCCAGCAAGACCGCATCGGTTGCCTGCGCTGCGCTGAGGCGGGCAGGCAAGGTTGTGGTGTGCAAGATGCCGTCTTTATGGACGTTTTCGCCCGGATCATAGGCAGATACTTCACCGGTAAGGCCGCGCGCCGCGATGACCGAAACCTCATGGCTGAAAGCGATGAAACCCTCCAGAACCGCAGGCGCGCCTTGCATGGCCGCAAGGGCAGGGGCGGCATCGCCCGGCGTCATGATCCGCGCCTGACCTTTGCCGTCATAGCCAAGCCGGGTGGTCTTCAAGATGGCGGGCAGGCCGATGGCGGCGATGGCCGCATCAAGGTCTTCAGCGCTGCTGACAGCGGCATAGGGGGCGGTCGTCAGGCCAAGACCGGTCAGAAAGTCTTTCTCGGCGATGCGGTCCTGGCTGATCGCCAGCGCCTTGCGGTTGGGCCGTATCGGGCGGCGCGCTTCCAAAAGGTCAAGCGCGGCGGTGGGGACGTTCTCAAACTCATAGGTGATCACATCTACGCCTTCGGCAAATGCGCCAAGGGCACCATGATCGTCGTAAGAAGCGGTCGTGACCCTATGGGCAGTGTCGGCGGCAGGCGGGTTGGCACCGGGTTCAAAAATATGGGTCTTATAGCCCAGACGCGCGGCTGCGACCGAAAGCATACGGCCAAGCTGGCCGCCGCCCAAAATGCCAATTGTCGAACCTTGCGGCAATCTGTCAGTCATCTTTGGGGTCTTCCGGGATAGAGCCTGTCAGGGCATCGCGCCACGCATCCAGCCGTTCGGCCAAGGCCGGATCGTTCAAGGCCAAGATACCGGCGGCCATAAGGCCCGCATTGGCTGATCCGGCAGCACCAATGGCCATCGTGGCCACAGGGTAGCCCTTGGGCATCTGGACGATGGAGTAAAGACTGTCGACGCCCGACAGGGCCTTGGTCTGGATCGGCACGCCAATCACCGGCAGCCGGGTTTTGGAGGCCATCATGCCGGGCAGATGCGCCGCCCCGCCAGCCCCTGCAATAATAACCTGAAGGCCGCGCCCCACCGCTTCGCGCCCGTAGGCCCAAAGCCGATCGGGGGTGCGGTGGGCCGACACGATCTTGGTCTCATAACGTATGTCCAGGGCGTCCAGTATATTGGCCGCCTCTTTCATCGTCGGCCAATCGGACTGCGACCCCATGATAATGCCGACTTTCATGCCAAATCACCTTTCGTGCGTAACAGAGCGCGCACTATAGCGATGGGCGCGGCTCACGCAATGATGTCTGGGGTCAGCCGGTCTTCCAGCCGCGCAATCTCATCTTTCAGGTGGAGTTTTTGTTTCTTCAAACGCCGCAGGCTTAAGGGATCGCCGCGCCGCGCCGCCTCCATCACATGGATGGCTTCATCCAGATCGCGGTGCTGGCGCTTCAGGACTTCCAGCTTCACGCGCAGAACCTCAATCGGTTCCATCTCATAATGGGCGTTCATTGTATCTTGATCCGAGTCGGTTGGGCGGTTGTCCATGCCCCGCAGTATAACAATTCGCGCCAATTGCGAAAAGATTCTGCGCAATCGCCCGACAAGACTTGCCCTTGGCGGTTTGGCTTCCCATATTTGGGTCGTGGTCGCCAGTCTTTGGGGCCAGAATTCGCAATGTCGCTTGAACTTTAGGACTTGCCCGTGATGACGAAACTTAGCTTTGGCGCCCATCCCTTCTTATTGGGGTTTGACCAGCTCGAACGGCTGGTGGAACGCACCGCGAAAAGCGGGAACGAAGGGTATCCACCGTTCAATATCGAACAATCCAGCGAAAACGCCTTTCGCATATCTTTGGCGATTGCCGGTTTTGGTGAAGACGATCTGTCGATCACGCTTGAGGATCGGCAATTGGTCGTGCGCGGCCGGCAAGGCGAAGAGGCCGAAGGGCGTATCTTCTTGCACCGCGGCATTGCGGCACGCGCCTTTCAAAAGGTGTTTGTGCTGGCCGATGGGGTCGAAGTGGCGGGCGCGTCAACTGAAAACGGGCTTTTGCACATTGATCTGCGCCGGATGGTGGCCGATGCCATCGTGCAAACGATCAAGATCAACAAATCTTAATGGAGGCCACTATGAACACCAAATTTGATTTTGTTGATGCGCAAGCAGACCGCATTGCCTATGTCCGCCCGGTGACGGTGGCCGATCTGCCCGCAGACGTGCAAGCGCGCGCTGGCGGGCTAGAGACGATCTGGGCCGTTCATGGTGAAGATGGTGAACGGCTGGCCTTGGTCGGTGACCGCAAGATGGCGTTCATCCTTGCGCGCCAGAATGATTTCTTGCCCGTTAGTGCGCATTGATCTGATCGCGCATTTATCCGCGAGGTCACCTTGACCCTTTGCCCCTATTCGGGCCGCAGCAGCTTTTTGGCGACGCGAAAGCATTCAACCCCTTGCGGCACGCCACAGTAAATCGCGATCACATGGATGATGGCGCGAATTTCTTCCTCGCTCACCCCATTGGTGATGGCGCCTTGCAGGTGAATTTCCCATTCATGCATCTTGCCCAAGGCCCCGATCATCGCGAGGTTCATCATGCTGCGGGTCTTGACATCAATAACCTCATCCCCCCAGCCAAAGCCCCAGCACCAGGCCGTCATCGCCTCTTGAAACGGGCGGGTGAAATCATCGGCGGCGGCAAGATTTTTCTCGACATATTCGGCGCCAAGGGTGGCCTTGCGCTTGGCAAGGCCCTTTTCGAAAAACGTGTCGTCCATTCCGTTGGATCCTTTGACTGTGGCTACTGCCCTGCGATCCTTTCACAAAGCAGCGGTGGCGAACAAGGGCGGCGGTGGCCCTATTCGACGATGATCACCTTGCCGGTCCCCGCCCCCTCGACACTTTTGACATAGGCAAGGCCCACGCGATGGGCGGCCACCCGTTCATGGCCGGGAAAGAAGGCACCATAGCGTTTTTCGGATATGTCGAGAAGCCCGGGGCTGACCACATTGATCCGCTGGCCGCGCGGCATCTCTATCGCGGCGCCGGTGACAAAACCGCCCAAAGCCGCGTTGGCTGTGGCGGCCCCGGTGCCCGAACGGATCGGATCGCGGTCAAGCACCCCGCTTGTGAGGGTAAAGGAGCCGCCGTCGGCCACATGATCAAGGCCGGTCAGGACGACGTTGACCTGCCCCATGACCTTGTTCTTCAGCCCCAACATGAACTGATCTTCGGTAAATTCGGCCAGGGGCGTAAAATGCACCGATCCTACGGCAGAAATGACCGCATCGACCTTGCCGGTCTTTTCATACATCGCCAGCAACGAGGCGCGGTCAGCGATATCGGCGCGGATGTCGCCGCTGTTGCGGCCGACCGTGATGATCTGATGGCGGGGCGACAGGGCCGCATAGGCGCTGCGGCCGATATCGCCTTGGGCGCCGATAAGGATGATTTTCATGATGCTCCCCCACAAAATCCAGCTGATGTGAGCCTACAGGGGCAGGTGGCGGGGTGCCAGAAATATGATGACCCGCGCGGGGCGCAGTGGTCCGCGGGCCATCCTTGTTGCGACAGTCTAGTGCATCTCAGGCCCGGATCAGGCCCAAGCTCTCCAGCTTCAAGATCACCTGATGGGCGCAGCTATCGACATCGACATTCACTGTCTCGACCCGCAGTTCGGGGTTTTCAGGTACTTCGTAAGGGTCAGAAATCCCGGTGAATTCCTTGATCTTGCCTTCGCGGGCCAGCTTGTAAAGCCCCTTGCGGTCGCGGCGTTCGCATTCTTCGATCGACGTGGCGACATGCACCTCGACGAAGGCACCGAAATCTTCGATTTCTTCGCGCACGGCCCGGCGTGTGGTGGCGTAAGGGGCGATTGGCGCACAGATCGCGATGCCGCCGTTCTTGGTGATTTCTGACGCGACATAGCCGATGCGGCGGATGTTCAGATCGCGGTGCTCTTTGGAAAAGCCCAGCTCAGAGCTGAGGTTCTTGCGCACGATATCCCCGTCCAGCAGGGTGACAGGCCGGCCGCCCATTTCCATCAGCTTGACCATCAGGGCATTGGCGATCGTCGATTTGCCTGAGCCGGAGAAGCCGGTGAAAAACACGGTAAAACCTTGCTGGTTGCGCGGCGGGCGGGTGCGGCGCAGTTCGGCGACCACCTCGGGAAAGGAAAACCATTCAGGAATTTCCAGCCCCTCCTGCAGGCGGCGGCGCAGTTCCGTGCCCGAAATGTTCAGGAT
>JBAUHP010000054.1:0-20688 GCA_049680345.1 Albidovulum sp.
ATCGGTGCCCAAAACGCCTTTGTCCTTCGTCAAGGTCTGCGACGCGAACATGTCTTTGCAGTCTGCCTGTTTTGTGCGGTGTCTGATGCGACGCTGATTGCAATCGGCGTGTCAGGGTTTGCGGCGGCCTCACTTGCGGCACCTTGGTTGGCGCCGGTTCTGCGGTGGCTCGGGGTCGGGTTTTTGCTGTGGTACGGTGCGCGGGCCTTTCGCGCAGCGTGGCTTGGCGGAGAGGCGATGTCGGTGGCCAGTGGTCGGGGCGAGCCTTTGGGCAAGGTGCTGGTCTATCTTGTTGCTTTGACATGGGCCAATCCGCATGTCTGGCTGGATACGGTGGTATTGTTGGGATCCGTGTCCGCCCAATATCCGGGGCAGGGGGTGGCCTTTGCCGGAGGGGCTATGGGGGCCTCATTCGTGTTTTTCTTCGCCTTGGGTTACGGGGCCAAGGCGTTGACGCCGGTCTTCGCGCGTCCGGGCGCGTGGCGGGTCTTGGATGCGGTGGTGGGGACGACGATGTGGGTGTTGGCGCTGGGGTTGGCGCTGGGCTGACAGGATGGTTGCGGCCCAGGGGGGGCAATTTTTCTGCGAAAAATTGGGTGAATTTTCGCAGAAAATTCGTGGCCCTTTGCCTTGAAGTGCAAAAAGTAAGCTTGGCAAAGACGTCGCCTGAAATTATTCTTGATTGATGAGTCAATAAATGCCCTTTGGGGCAAGACGATCTTTGAGGCAGGGGATGATATGCCCAAACTGGGAATGGAACCGATTCGCCGCGAGGCACTGGTGAAGGCCGCGGTTGTTGAGATCGGGCGGGTCGGTTCGCTTGACGTAACGGTCAGCCAGATCGCCAAGCGTGCTGGCATGTCTTCGGCACTTGCGCATCATTACTTCGGATCGAAAGAGCAGATTTTCCTGGCCGCCATGCGGCATGTCTTGGGCCTTTATGGCGCCGAAGTGCGCGGTGCCATGGCGATGGCATCGGGCCCTGAAGAACGGGTCAGGGCGATCACCTGCGCCAGCTTTTCCGCCGTCAATTTTCGCCGCGAAGTGGTGGGGGCCTGGCTGAATTTTTATGTTTTGGCGCAAACCGTACCTGAGGCCAAGCGGCTGCTGCGCATCTATCAGTCGCGGCTTCATTCGAACCTTTGCCATAACCTTCGCCAGTTGGTCGGCGATGATGCCCCAGAGATTGCCCGGGGTCTGGGGGCGATGATTGATGGGGTCTATATTCGCGAAGCACTTAAGCAAGGTGCCCCCGATTGCGCGGGATCCGTGGAAACCGTTCTGAACTATCTGACCCTCAAACTTCGCGTGCGGGAATGATCCCGAGCTTTGCCGATATCGCGCGGGCCTATGCGCTGACGCGCACGGCCACCCAGCGCACGCCCTTACTGCGCGCCGAATCTTTGGAGCGTGCCAGCGGGGCGCGGGCGGTGTTTGTGAAGGCCGAAAATCTGCAATCGGCAGGCTCGTTCAAAATTCGCGGGGCGACATGGCGGCTGGCGTGTTTGTCGCAAACAGAGCGCAAGCGCGGCGTGATTGCCTATTCATCAGGGAATTTCGCCCAAGGTCTGGCGGCCGCCGGGCGCGCGCAAGGTGTGCCCGTAACCATCGTCATGCCAATGGATGCGCCCGCGCTGAAACGGCGCGCTACCGAAGGTTTCGGCGCGAAAGTGGTGCTGTCTGATCATGGCAATCGCCCGCGCGAAGAGGTCGCCTCGGCGCTGGCGCAAAGCATGGCCGAGGCCGAGGGGCTGGTGCTTTTGCACCCGTTCGACGACCCGATGATTGTGGCCGGGCAGGCGGGTGCGGGGCTGGAGGCCTTGGAACAGCTCGACGCGATTGGCGAAACCGTTGATCTGGTCGCCTGCCCGGTCGGGGGCGGCGGGCTTTTGGGCGGGCTGGCACTGGCCTTTCATTATGCCCGGCCCAAGGTCGAGGTGATCGGGGTGGAACCTGAGGGCTTCGACGGCATGGGGCGGTCGCTTGCCAGGGGTGCGCTTACGCGGGTGGATGGGCAAAGCGCCACGATCTGCGACGCCTTGCAAGCAACCCGGCCGGGGGCTGCACCTTTTGAAGCGGCCCGTTTCGCCGGTGTAAAGGCGATAACCGTCCCAGACCGCATGGTGTCCGAGGCCATGGCCGCAAGCTTTGAGCAATTGAAACTGGTGTTGGAGCCTTCGGGTGCTGTGGCACTTGCCGCCTTGCTTTCAGGGGCTTTGCCGGTGGCGGGCAAAGGGGTGCTGATTGTGGCCAGTGGCGGCAATATAGCACTTGGCGATTTTATGGCCGGTTTTGGGCCCAAGAAGGATGAGGCAGAGTAAGATGGAAGCGGATTATGTGATCGTTGGGGCAGGCTCGGCGGGCTGCGCAATTGCCTACAGGTTGGCCGAAGCGGGCAAGGATGTGATCATCATTGAACATGGCGGGTCTGACCGGGGGCCGTTCATTCAGATGCCGGCCGCTTTGTCTTATCCGATGAATATGTCGATGTATGATTGGGGCTACCAGTCTGAACCCGAGGCGCATCTGGGCGGACGGCGTCTGGCCACGCCGCGCGGCAAGGTGATCGGCGGGTCATCCTCGATCAATGGCATGGTGTTCGTGCGCGGGCATTCCAAGGATTTCGACCATTGGTCTGACCAAGGCGCGCAGGGCTGGTCCTATGCCGATGTGCTGCCCTATTTCAAACGTATGGAAACCTGGCATGGTGGCGATGAGGATGAATTTCGCGGCCATTCGGGGCCTTTGCATGTAAGCCGGGGACCGCGCACCAACCCCTTGTTTCATGCCTTTGTCGAGGCAGGCAAGCAGGCGGGCTATGAGGTGACCGGCGATTACAACGGCCAAAAGCAAGAAGGCTTTGGCGCGATGGAAGCCACCATCCATAAAGGTCAGCGCTGGTCGGCGGCAAATGCCTATCTCAAACCCGCGCTCAAACGCGAAAACTGCACGATGATCCGCGCCTTCGCCCGGCGCGTGGTGATCAAATACGGCCGTGCCCGCGCGGTAGAGGTTGAGCGTGGCGGCAAGATTGAAAACATCACGGCGCGCGTCGAGGTGATCTTGGCGGCCTCTTCGATCAACACACCGAAGCTTTTGATGTTGTCGGGCATTGGCAAAGGCGCACATCTGGCGGAACACGGCATTGGCGTGGTTGCCGACCGCCCCGGCGTTGGTGCCAATTTGCAAGATCACCTTGAGGTTTATATGCAGTTTGCCAGCCTTCAGCCGATCACGCTTTACAAATACTGGAACCTTTGGGGCAAGGCGATGATCGGGGCGCAGTGGCTGTTTACCGGCAAGGGGCTTGGGGCCTCCAACCAGTTTGAAAGCTGCGCCTTTATCCGGTCAGACAAGGGGGTGGATTACCCCGATATCCAGTACCACTTCTTGCCGATTGCGGTGCGCTATGATGGCAAAGTGGCCGCGGAAGGCCACGGGTTTCAGGCCCATACCGGGCCGATGCGGTCAAAATCGCGCGGGGCGATCACCTTGCGCTCTGCCGACCCCAATGACGCGCCGAAGATCAACTTCAACTATATGTCCCATCCCGATGACTGGGCCGATTTTCGCAAATGCGTGCGCCTGACGCGGGAGGTTTTCGCGCAAGAGGCCTTCAAACCCTACGTCAAGCATGAGATTCAGCCCGGAATGGGCGTTGAATCAAGCGGCGATATCGACAGCTTCATCCGCGATCACGCGGAAAGTGCCTATCATCCTTGTGGCACCGCAAAGATGGGGCGGCGCGATGATCCGATGGCGGTGGTTGACCCTGAATGCAAGGTGATCGGGGTGGAGGGGCTGCGGGTCGCGGATAGCTCGATCTTCCCGCGCATCACCAATGGCAATCTTAACGGCCCCTCGATCATGACCGGCGAAAAGGCCGCCGATCATATTTTGGGGCGCGGCATGCTTGCGCCGTTGAACTTCGCGCCCTGGAACAGCGAGAACTGGGACGACGAGCAGCGCTGATCGGCCTCAAGTCAAACGCGAAACACTTTGGACAAGCCGCGCGGGGATCAGGCCGCGCAGGCTGTTGCCCATCCAAAGCCTGGCGCGGGGCAGATCCTTGGCCATCAAGACCGCCTCTGTGCAGGTGCCGCTGGCAAGGCGTTCGGCGCGCAAGACGCCGGGCAGGCAGCCCGAGGTCAGCGGTGGGGTGGACAGGCCCCGGCCAAGATCGAAAAACAGATTGGTGATCGTGCCTTCGCAGACCTCATCGCGTTCATTCAAAAAGATGACCTCATCCACACCTGCGGGCAGGGCGGCGCGGGTTTGGTCGTAAAGGCGGCGCTGGGTGGTCTTGTGTTGCAAGAACGGATCGGCGGAATTCAGACGGTCGGGCGCCACCGATATCCGCCATTCGGCCGGGTTGGGCGCAAGCGTTGCACTGGTGATGCCGACCGCACCGTCCAGGCCAAGTGTCAGCCGGATGCGCAGGGGTTTTGGGCCATTGATCTGATCAAGAGCATCGGCAATGGCCCCTTGATCAAGCGCGAAACCCAGGGCCTCTGCGCTGCGGTAAAGCCGCGCAAGGTGGTAATCAAGGCGGCGAAAGCGGCCGCCAAGCCAGGCAAAGGTTTCAATCAGCTGGGTGTCAGCAGGGCAAATCGGGCCTTCCACAACGCCTCCTCATATTCGCCTTCGGGGGTGGAATCGATGACAATGCCGCCGCCCACGCCAAAGCGGGCCTGATCACCGTCCAAGGTGATGGTGCGTATCGCCACGTTGAAGCTTGACGCGCCATTCGGGCGCATCCAGCCAATCGCGCCGCAATAGATGCCGCGGGGGCCGTGTTCCAGCGCGCGGATAATCTCCATCGCGCGGATTTTTGGGGCCCCGGTGATAGAGCCGCAAGGAAAAAGCGCGCGCAAGATGGCGGAAGGTTCGGTGCCCGGCAAAAGCTGGCCGGTGACATGGCTGACCATCTGATGCACGGTGACATAGCTTTCGATGGCGTAAAGTTGCGGAACCTTGACCGATCCGGGGCGGCAGATGCGCGATATGTCGTTTCGCAAAAGATCAACGATCATAAGGTTTTCCGCGCGGTTCTTGATGCTTTCCTGAAGTTCCAGTTTCAGCGCGGCATCATGGGCGGGGTTGGAGGCGCGCGGTGCTGTGCCCTTCATCGGGCGGGTTTCTATCCGGCCTGCGGCATCGGTGGCGAAGAACAGCTCTGGCGACCGCGACAAGATGGTTGGGGTGTCGGGAAAGTCGATAAAGGCGCCATGCGAAACCGGCTGACGGGCGCGCAAAGCGGCGTAAAGCCCCGGCGCGGTGCCAGAGGCCTTGGCCGTCATCGGCATGGTCAGATTGGCCTGATAAATGTCACCCGCCGCGATGTAGTCCAAAATGCGGATCATGGCCGCGCGGTGCTGATCCGCACTCCAGCCGGGGGTGGCCGGGGTGAGGCTGGCACTTTTGGCCTGCGCCAGGGATTGCGCCAAGAACGCATCGGCGCGAACCGGGGCGTCATAAACGCCAAATTGCAACAGCGGCACGTCACGGTCGGCTGGCATCAGGGTTTCAAGACGCGGCTCAAACGCATAGCCCAATTCGTAGCTGGCGAAACCGGCGATCCATTTGCCGTCAGCGCGGGCGCGGTCAAGGGCGTATAGGGCCGCGTCAACCTCTGACGGGGCATCGGCGCGGATGATCTGCGACGGGTTGGAAAAAACCGCAGGCTGGCTGTCGGGGCCGTTCTCAAGAAAGATCATCGTGACATCCGGGGGGCAGACCAAGCGCCTGAGGAGAAGAATCGGCGGTCAGACTCCCTTGTTCGGCGGCGATACGCAAGGACTGGTCCCGGCGTTTTGGTTGTTGTTTGCGCCCTATAGCGTTTCGACTTTAACGTGAAACATAGTTTATCACATAACGCGTTGAAATTTTTGATTTCACGCAGAGATATGGGGGGCAGGTTTAAGTCAATACGCTTTGGCTGGCTGGCTGGCTGGCTGATGCGGTGTTCCGGCTGTGTTTGATCGGTGTCAATGCGCGGGGCTAGCGCAGCGCATAGTTTTGGCTGAAATGAGGACTGATCAGGAGCCCTAAGATGTCGCATACGCCGCATGAACTGTTGGAAGAATTTCCGCAACATCACGATGATATTCACCGCCTCAAGCTTGAAAACGGGCATTTTTCGCGGCTGGCGGGGGAATACCACGACATAAACCGGCAAATCCATCGGGCGGAAACCAATATTGAGCCGGTTGAGCAATTGGCCGAGGTGGATTTGCGCAAACAGCGCGCGGCGCTGAAAGATGAAATTGCCGCGATGCTGGCCAAGGCGTAAGCCGGACGGGCCTGCCAGTAACGGTGCCGTTGGAAAAATTTTACGAAATTTCATAAGGCAAAATGCCGCGCCGGTCCGGATCAACATGCAGCTTGCCTTCCAGCGGCGGCACCGAACGCTGATGGCAGTTGGGGCGTTCGCAGATCCGGCACGAAATGCCGATGGGTTCATAGGCGCGCGCATTGGTCAGATCCAGATCATCGGCGTAAACCATCGCCTTGGCGTGGCTGACCTCGCAGCCAAGGGCGATGGCGAAACGGCGCACCGGGGCATTGAACGAGCCGCCCGATTTCGACACATCGCGCGCCAGACAAAGATAGCGCACCCCGTCGGGGGTTTCGGCAAGCTGGCGCAAGAAACGGCCCGGCGTCTCGAAGGCGCGGTAGACGTTCCACAAGGGGCACGCACCGCCAAAACGGGCGAATTGCAGGCGCGTGGCGGAATGGCGTTTGGTGATGGTGCCGGCTTGATCGACGCGGACGAAAAAGAACGGAATACCCTTGGCACCGGGGCGCTGCATGGTGGAAAGGCGGTGCGCGACCTGTTCAATTGATGCACCAAAGCGGTCGGCAAGGCGTTCCAGATCATGGCGGGTTTCCTCGGCCGCTGCCAAGAACGCGCGGTAAGGCATCAAGGCGGCCCCGGCGAAATAATTCGCCAGCCCGATCTTGGCGATGGCGCGCGCGGTGTCGGATTGAAAGCGCGCAAGATCCAGCGTGGCCTCCAAAAGCGGGTTTTGGGTGGTAAGGGCCAATTGCAGTAATATCTGAAATCTTTGGGTTGGCAGAGCGGTACGGCTGGAGATGGAAACTTCCTGCCCTTCACGGCTGCGGATGGCGGCATTGTCGGAATATGACAATTTTATACCCTTGTCGCGCAGCAAGGATATGGCCTTTGCGACCGGGTCAATAACCTTGTTATCGGGCGCAGAAAAGCGTTCGGCGGCGCGGTCCACCGCATCCAGGTAATTGTCGCAATAGTGAAAGAAATCACGAACCTCCTCCCATGGCGAGGAGCGTGGGGATTCGTCGCGGCCAAGCGCTTCGTCCAATGAGGCGAGGCGTTCATGGCTTTGCCGGTAGGCGCGGTGCAGTTCCAAGAACGCGCGGGCAAAGGCGGGGGCGTTTGAGGCGGCCAGCCTGAGATCGGCCAAAGGTGGCGCGGTATCGGCAAAGACCGGATCGGCCAAAGCCTCGCGCATATCAGACACGATGCGTTCGGCATCGCCGGTGGCCAGTTCGGTGATATCCATGCCAAAATCGCGCGCCAGAGCAAGCACCACCGAAGCCGACATCGGGCGGTGATTGTTTTCCATCTGATTGAGGTAGGGCAAGGATATGCCAAGCTTTTCCGCAAAGGCCTTTTGCGTCAACCCGACACGCGACCGGGTTTCGCGCAATTTGACGCCAGCATAGAGTTTTTGGGTGGCCATAATCGCCTCGGCATGGGTTTGCTAATGTTGTTATAGTCTTTGCAAAGCCGGTCGCCAAGTATTCAACCATTCATGCGGCGATTGCGGCGAATGACCATGATGATGGCCGCGATCGACAGAAGCGACCAAAGCGACATGATCTCCAGCAAGGCATAACGACCGTTTTGCGCGGTCAAGACCAGCCCGGTCGCTGCCGCCACCGCCGCACCACCGCCGATCAGCATCGCGCCGCCAAGGCCCGATGCGGAACCTGCCAGATGCGGGCGTACCGACAACATGCCGGCATTGGCGTTGGGCAAGGTCAGCCCATTGCCAAGCGCCATCAGCCCGGCAAAAGGGAAAAACAGCATCGGATGCGCAGGCAATAGGCGGGCAGCAAGGGCGCCCAGCACCAAAAACAGCGTGGCGATGACGGTGCCTGCCAGGATCATCCGGTCAATCCCGATGCGGGCCGAATAGCGCCCGGCGATAAAATTTCCGACCCCGTAACCAAGTGCCGGTGCTGCGAAATAATAGCCGACCACGGCAGGGCTGAGGTGGAAGACCTCTTCGCCCAAAAACGGCGCGCCGCCGAGATAGGCGAAGAATGATCCCGAGGCGAAGGTTGCCGCAAGGCAATAGCCCCAAAAGCGCGGCGAGGTCAAAAGCTCGGGGTATTCGCGCATCTGCTGGCCAAGGCTGCGGCCTGATTTTTGGGCGGTTTCACCCAGATCGGCCCAAACCAATGCGGTGGTCGCAAGGCCTGCGACGATCAACAAGATGAAGCTGGCGTGCCAGCCAAAAATCTCATCCAGGGCGCCGCCAAGTGCGGGCCCGACCATCGGCACGATGGACATGCCCATGGTGACATAGCCGATCATGGATGCGGCCTCATTCGCGGGGACCATATCGCGGATCACCGCACGGCTGAGCGCCATGCCGGTGGCGACCACGGCTTGCGCTATGCGAAAGCCCAAGAACCAGATCGCGGTTGGGGCAAGCATTGCGCCGACGGTTGCCAGGACGAAGGCGATCAGGGCCGCAAGAATAACCACCCGCCGCCCGTAGCGGTCTGATATCGGGGAGATGAGCAATTGCAGCACCGCAGAGCCCGCCAGATAAAGTGGCACGGCAAGCTGCATAACGCTGTAATCCACGCCAAAATGGCGCGCCATGCCGGGCAGCGACGGCAAAAAGATATTCATCGCCAAAGCCGAAACGCCCGCCAGTATAACCAAGGTCATGACATGAGGAGGGGTGGTTCGGTCCATGAAACGGACATTTGGTGCAGAGGTCATGCAAGCAGTGCTATGACCCGCCGGGCGGATTGTCTATGATAATGAATATTGCGGGCGCACAACCATGAAGAAATGCGCCCGATACAAGACTTTGCAATTTGCAGACCTGTGCGTGTCAAATATTTGCAAATTTTCCGAAATCTGCTTTGCCAGCCGGATGCCTGTGTCTATGGTGCGCCATCCGCGAGAGAGGAAGCCATGAAAGACATTCTGACCGAACTGGAAGATCGCCGCGCCAATGCCCGCCTTGGTGGTGGTCAGCGCCGGATTGATGCGCAACACGCCCGTGGCAAGCTGACGGCCCGCGAAAGGGTTGAATTGCTGCTGGATGAGGGTTCTTTCGAAGAATTCGATGCTTTCGTGGCGCATCGCTGCACCGATTTCGGGATGCAAGAGGACCGCCCGGCGGGCGACGGTGTTGTCACCGGTTGGGGCACGGTGAATGGCCGTATGGTCTATGTATTCAGCCAGGACTTCACGGTCTTTGGCGGGTCGCTGTCCGAAACCCATGCGCAAAAGATCTGCAAGATCATGGATATGGCGATGCGCAATGGCGCGCCGGTGATCGGGATCAACGATTCCGGTGGTGCGCGCATCCAAGAGGGTGTGGCCTCTTTGGCGGGCTATGCCGAGGTCTTTCAGCGCAATATCATGGCAAGCGGTGTGGTGCCGCAAATCAGCCTGATCATGGGGCCTTGTGCCGGGGGTGCGGTTTACAGCCCGGCGATGACCGATTTCATCTTCATGGTCAAAGACACTTCTTACATGTTCGTCACCGGCCCCGATGTGGTCAAGACCGTGACCAATGAGGTGGTGACAGCGGAGGAACTTGGCGGCGCCGCGACCCATACCAAGAAATCCTCGGTCGCCGACGGGGCCTTTGAAAACGATGTGGAGGCCTTGGCCGAGACCCGCCGCTTGATCGACTTCTTGCCGCTCAACAACCGCGAGAAGGCACCGACACGGCCCTTCTTCGATGATGTGGCGCGGGTCGAGAAAAGCCTTGATACGCTGATCCCGGACAATCCGAACCAGCCCTATGATATGAAAGAGCTGATCACGAAAGTCGCCGATGAGGGAGACTTTTTCGAAATCCAGAAGGATTTTGCCGCAAATATCATCACCGGTTTCATCCGGCTCGAAGGGCAAAGTGTCGGTGTGGTCGCCAATCAGCCGATGGTGCTGGCGGGCTGTCTGGATATCGACAGCTCTCGCAAGGCGGCGCGGTTCGTGCGGTTTTGTGATGCGTTTGAAATTCCGATCCTGACGCTGGTGGATGTGCCGGGCTTTTTGCCGGGTACGGCGCAAGAATACGGCGGCGTCATCAAACATGGCGCCAAGCTTTTGTTTGCATATGGCGAGGCGACGGTGCCCAAAGTGACCGTCATCACCCGCAAGGCCTATGGGGGGGCCTATGATGTTATGGCCTCGAAACATTTGCGCGGCGATTTCAACTATGCCTGGCCCACGGCAGAGATCGCGGTGATGGGGGCCAAGGGCGCGACCGAGATCCTCTACCGTTCAGAACTTGCCGACAAAGACATGATCGCTGCGCGCACCAAAGATTATGAGGACCGCTTTGCCAATCCCTTCGTGGCGGCCGAAAAGGGCTTTATCGATGAGGTGATCATGCCGCATTCAACCCGGCGTCGGGTGGCGCGTGCTTTTGCCTCTCTTCGGTCGAAAAGCGTGACCAACCCATGGAAAAAGCACGATAATATCCCCTTGTAAGGCGTTTTGATGTTGGCACGGATGGCAGCTTTGGCAGGTGTTTTTGGCGCGGGCGCAGCCCTTGGCGCCGACGCGGATATTGCCGTGCCATCCGGCCAGCCGATTACGTTTGTGGAAGTGGTGCGTGATGCGCAGGGGCCGGAGGGGCTGACCTATCGGTTCCGGTTCTTGGCGCCGCAGATTGCGCGTGAGGGTGGCCTTGTGACGGCGGAACAGGCGTTGGACGATATGGCGCAGATTTGCGATAGCTTCGCCTTGCCGCGGGTGTCATCAGCTCTGCCCGAGGTTCAGCAGATCGTGATCAGCCTGTCGGACCGGCCGGTTGAATTTGGCCAGACCGATCCCGAGGCCACACAGTATTTTGAGGCATTCAGCCCCGACGGCGATGCCTGTATTTGGAATGGGTTTTGAAGATGTCTCTATCGGGTAATCTTGCGGGTTTCGAACCTTGGCATGACGGCGCAAATCCGCCGTCCGGGCTTGACCATGCTACAAAGCAGTGGGCTGTTACCGGGCGCCGCGCTAATATGGAGGTGGGCAAGGGGAACCTTGCTTGCAAATATCGAACATTCAGGGCGGCGGCTGATAAGCCGAATAAAGCCGCCGAAAGCAAGAGCAGGAGTTTAATATGTCAAAATCGCTTTTCGTCGTCGCGATGGTTGTGGCCGTGCTTGGCGCATGCAGCAAAAAAGAAGTCGCCCCAGTTGAGCAGCCGGTCAGCGCTGAGCCGGTTTTCGAAGGTAAGTACAACTGATCATCAAGGCGGGGCCTATGCCGCCCGACTGATGACGCGCTGGGCCTTTTCGCGAGGCCCAGTTTCGCGGAACCCAGTGACTCTTGCGTGCGCACCGATGGGTTCGGCGGTGGCGCCATGCTGAAACATCGTGGCTTTCCGGGGCGTCTGCCCGGTACGGATTTTCAATTCACCATTCGTCGCGGCAACGCCAGGGGGATATCTTCCCTGGTGGCCCGTGAACGCTACCGCGACCGGGCTTATGCCGATAAGCAGGCCGATCTTGGTTTCATGAAGGCGCTTTGGGAAAATTTTGGCGAAGAGCCGTTTGAACGTGGCAATCTTGATGCGGGCCGTTTGTCGTGGCTTTTCGGGCGCGAGGTTGTGCCGGCTGAAGACCCTTTTGATCCGGCAAGCTATGAGGCGCTGCTCAAAATCAACGTTACTTTGGCGCGCGCATCCTTCCCCGAGGCGTTTGAGGGCGAGGAATTGGCATGAATTTGCGCAACAACAGCGGGTTCTGGCAAGATGCCGCCGAAGCCCGGCCCATGACAGAGTTCACCATTGCGCGGGCTGCGGGCTTGGCGCAATCTGGGGTTGGGTTCCCGAATATATGCACCCTCGGGGCCCGTGTTTGTCAAAAACGTTACCCTTCCCCTAATGGGTGGTTTGATCATTTTTCGGTCAGGCCACCCATTTCCTTTGGGACTAGGCGGTCTGATGCCGACAGGCGCGTGGGGCGCTGTTTGCGCTTTCGGGCCGATCAAAAAAGCGGTAAATTGGCTGGCATAACAAATCCTTCTGGAGGCCGAGTCGAATGTCCAAAGTCAAATATATCGCAGCGCTGCTTTGCATCGCGTCCCTTGCCGGTTGTCTTGACAATGATGCCGAACGTGGGGTGGCCGGTGCCGCCGGTGGCGCGCTTGTCGCCGATGCGCTTGGCGGCAATGCGCTTACCGGTGCCGTCATTGGCGGCGCAGGCGGCGTCTTTTGTGACGACCTCGGCGTCTGTAACTGATAAAAACCGGGCCGTAACGCGGCCCATTCAAACCTGTGATGACACCACCGGAGCCTTTGGCCCCGGTGGTTTTTTTATTGCGGCGACCGGGATTGATGCCGGGAAGGCCTTGGGAAAGGGACCGAAATGTTCAAAAAGATCCTGATTGCAAACCGGGGCGAAATTGCCTGCCGGGTTATCAAAACTGCCCGTAAAATGGGTATCAAGACGGTGGCGGTCTATTCCGATGCCGACCGCAATGCGCTGCATGTGAAGATGGCCGATGAGGCCGTGCATATCGGCCCGCCGCCAGCGAACCAGTCTTACATCGTGATCGACAAGATCATGGATGCGATCCGCCAGACCGGCGCCGAGGCGGTGCATCCGGGTTATGGATTTTTAAGCGAAAACATGAAGTTCGCGGAAGCTCTTGAGAAGGAAGGGGTGGTCTTTATCGGCCCCCCAAGCCCCGCGATTGAGGCGATGGGCGACAAGATCACCTCTAAGAAGCTTGCCCAAGACGCCAATGTCTCCACCGTTCCGGGGTATATGGGGCTGATCGGGGATGCCGATGAAGCGGTGAAGATCAGCGGCCAGATCGGCTATCCGGTGATGATCAAGGCCTCGGCTGGCGGCGGCGGCAAGGGCATGCGGATTGCGTGGAATGACAATGAGGCGCGCGAGGGCTTTCAGTCCTCGAAGAACGAGGCCGCCAACAGCTTTGGCGATGACCGGATTTTCATCGAGAAATTCGTAACGCAACCGCGCCATATCGAAATTCAGGTGCTGGCCGACAAGCATGGCAACTGCGTTTATCTGCATGAACGCGAATGCTCGATCCAGCGGCGCAACCAAAAGGTCATTGAAGAGGCCCCCTCGCCGTTCCTGGATGAAGCGACGCGCCGCGCGATGGGTGAGCAGGCCTGCGCCTTGGCGCAAGCGGTTGGCTACACCAGTGCGGGAACGGTGGAATTCATCGTCGACGGCGACAAGAATTTCTACTTTCTTGAGATGAACACCCGCCTTCAGGTCGAACATCCGGTGACCGAGCTGATCACCGGCGTCGATCTGGTCGAACAGATGATCCGGGTGGCGGCGGGTGAAAAGCTGCCCTTCGCGCAAAAGGATCTGAAGATCAACGGCTGGGCGATGGAAAGCCGCCTTTACGCCGAAGACCCTTACCGGGGGTTCTTGCCCTCTATCGGGCGGCTGACGCGCTACCGGCCGCCGGTTGAAGAGGCCACTGACACCCGTGTCGTGCGCAATGATACCGGGGTTTTTGAGGGCGGCGAGATCAGCATGTATTACGACCCGATGATCGCCAAGCTGTGCACATGGGGGCCGGACCGCGCATCGGCGATAGAGAATATGCGCGTGGCTTTGGACAGTTTTGAGGTGGACGGCATCGGCCATAACTTGCCGTTTTGCTCGGCCGTGATGGACCATCCGCGCTTTGTCTCGGGCAATATCACCACAGCCTTCATTGATGAGGAATACCCCGACGGATTCGCCGGTGCGGTTCTGGATGATGCGGTCCTGCGGCGCATTGCAGCGGCGACGGCGGCGATGAACCGGGTGGCCGAAATTCGCCGCACGCGGATCACCGGCACCTTGGGCAATCATGAACGCCAGGTCGGGGATGATTGGGTCGTCAGCCTGCAAGGGTCTGATTACCAAGTAAAAATCTTGGCCGACCGCGATGGATCGACGGTGTCTTTTGAAGATGGCAGCAGTCTGCGGGTGACCTCTGGCTGGTTGCCGGGGCAGCCGTTGGCGCGTCTTGAGGTGGACGGCGCGGCGGTCGTGCTTAAGACCGCGAAGATCCCCGGGGGGTTTCGTATCCGCACGCGCGGCGCTGATCTGAAGGTGCATGTGCGCACCCCGCGTCAGGCTGAACTGGCGCGATTGATGCCCGAAAAACTGCCGCCAGATACGTCGAAGTACCTGCTGTGCCCGATGCCCGGCCTGATCGTGAAGATCAATGTCGAGGAGGGGCAAGAGGTGCACGAAGGCCAAGCACTGGCCACGGTCGAGGCGATGAAGATGGAAAACATCCTTAAGGCCGAGAAGAAGGGTGTGGTGCGAAGGATCAACGCGGCGGCTGGTGCGAGCTTGCGGGTTGATGATGTGATTATGGAATTCGAATAAGCGCGGGGCAAGGATATGACGGATAAGATGGACGATTGGCGCGCGCTGATTTCCAAGGAAACCAAGGGCAAAACGCCCGAGGATATGGTCTGGAACACGCTGGAAGGCATTCCGGTCAAGCCGCTTTACACAAGTGACGACACTGACGGGCTTGACCATATGGGCAGCTTGCCGGGGCTGGCACCCTTCACGCGCGGGGTGCGGGCCAGCATGTATACGGGGCGCCCCTGGACGATCCGCCAATATGCTGGCTTTTCGACCGCCGAGGAATCCAACGCCTTTTACCGCAAGAACCTTGCCGCCGGCCAGCAAGGCGTATCAGTCGCCTTCGATCTGGCCACGCACCGAGGCTATGACAGCGACCATCCGCGGGTTGTGGGCGATGTCGGCAAGGCCGGTGTGGCGATTGATAGCGTCGAGGATATGAAGATCTTGTTCGATGGCATCCCGCTTGAGAAGGTGTCAGTCTCGATGACGATGAACGGCGCGGTGATCCCGGTGCTGGCCAGCTTCATCGTGGCGGGCGAAGAACAAGGTGTGGACCGCAGCCTTTTGTCGGGCACCATTCAAAATGATATTCTGAAAGAATTCATGGTGCGCAACACCTATGTGTATCCGCCTGAACCCAGCATGAGGATCGTGGCGGATATCATTGAATATACGGCAAAAGAGATGCCGAAGTTCAATTCGATCAGCATCAGCGGCTATCATATGCAAGAGGCGGGTGCGAACCTTGTGCAAGAGCTGGGCTTTACCATTGCTGATGGCCGTGAATACGTCAAAACCGCGATTGCGCGCGGTATGGATGTTGATGAATTTGCCGGGCGTTTGAGCTTTTTCTTTGCGATCGGCATGAATTTCTTCATGGAAGCGGCCAAGCTGCGCGCAGCCCGGATGCTTTGGCACAAGATCATGACCGAGTTTGGCGCCAAGAAACCGTCAAGCCTGATGCTGCGCACCCATTGCCAGACCTCGGGCGTCAGTTTGCAAGAGCAAGACCCCTATAACAACGTGATCCGCACTGCCTATGAGGCGATGAGCGCGGTTCTGGGCGGCACCCAGTCTTTGCATACCAATGCGTTGGACGAAGCCATGGCACTGCCCACCGAGTTCTCGGCGCGCATTGCCCGCAACACCCAGCTGATCTTGCAAGAAGAAACCGGGATTACCAATGTCGTCGATCCGCTGGCGGGGTCATATTACGTTGAAAGCCTGACCGCAGATCTGGCCGAAAAGGCCTGGGCCTTGATCGAAGAGGTTGAGGCGATGGGCGGTATGACCAAGGCGGTGGCCTCTGGCATGCCCAAGCTCAGGATCGAGGAATCAGCGGCGCGGCGGCAAGCGATGATCGACCGGGGGCAAGAAGTCGTGGTGGGGGTGAACAAGTATAAGCCCACCCGCGAAGATCATGTGGATATTCTAGACGTCGACAATGTCGCGGTGCGCGAGGCGCAGGTGGAGCGGCTGCGCGCCATTCGCGCCAGTCGTGATCAGGGGGCTTGCGATGCGGCTTTGGCCGATCTGGAATTTCGTGCAGGCCACGGCGGCAATCTGTTGGAAGCGGCGGTCACGGCCGCGCGCGCACGCGCCACGGTAGGAGAGATCAGCATGGCGATGGAAAAAGCGTTCGGGCGTCACCGCGCCGAGGTCAAAATGCTCGCCGGGGTATATGGCAGCGCTTATGAGGGTGATGAGGGCTTTGCCGCGATCCAGAAGGATGTGGAGGTTGTCGCCGAAGAAGAGGGCCGCCGCCCGCGTCTGCTGGTGGTCAAGATGGGGCAAGACGGCCATGACCGGGGCGCCAAGGTGATTGCAACGGCCTTTGCCGATATCGGCTTTGACGTTGATGTGGGCCCGTTGTTCCAGACACCCGAAGAGGCAGCACAAGATGCCGTCGATAATGATGTGCATGTGGTGGGGATCTCTAGCCAAGCGGCGGGACATAAGACCCTGGCGCCGAAACTGGTCGAGGCGCTGAATGCGGCTGGGGCGGGTGAGATTCTTGTGATCTGCGGCGGGGTCATTCCGCAGCAAGACTATGATTTCTTGAAGAAAGCCGGGGTGAAGGCGATCTTTGGGCCGGGCACCAATATTCCTGAAGCGGCCAAGGACATTTTGGAATTGATCCGCGCTGCACGCGCCGTCTGAACTGCCTGAGGGGCTGTAATCCAATTGAAAACGCCCGGCTGTGCCGGGCGTTTGTTGCTTTTATTATGCGGGTTCATGGGCCAGAGCGTCGGCGCGTTCCTTTCGGACGGCCGCCTGGCGCAGCACCGTGTAGCCTATCACCGCTGAAACCAAAGAGCCTGCGATAACGCCAAGGCGCACGCCGTTCATCAAGGCTTGATCGGTAAAGCTGAGCGAGCCGATAAAGAGCGACATGGTAAAGCCGATACCGGCAAGGCAAGACAGGCCGTAAACATGTTGCCACGTCACCTGATCCGGCAGACGCGCCATGCCGGATTTGACCACAAGCCAGGTGGCACCAAAGACCCCGACCTGTTTGCCGATGATCAGACCTGCGGCGATGCCAAGTGGCAGGGGGGCCAAGAAATCATCCAGCGTCAGCCCGGCCAGGACCACGCCCGCATTGGCAAAGGCAAAGATCGGCAAGATCAGGAAATTCACATAAGGGGCCAGCGCATCTTCAAGCGCATGCAGGGGCGATTTGCCGAAGCGGTCGACGAGTGGCACGAAAAACGCGGTCAATACGCCCGCAATGGTGGCATGGACCCCGGATTTGAGTACCAAAACCCAAAGCACCACGCCCAAAAGCACGATCGGGGCAATGCGGTGGGTGCCGCGCAGGTTCAGCGCGATCAGCCCTGCCAGCGGCAAAAGCGCCAAGGCCAGATAGGCCAGATGCAGCTCGGCTGTATAGAAAACTGCAATGATCAAGATAGCGCCCAAATCGTCAAGGATCGCCAGGGACAGCAAGAAGACCTTGAGCGCCACGGGCAGACGCCGCCCCAGAAGGGCAAGCACGCCCACCGCAAAGGCGATGTCGGTGGCCGCCGGTATCGCCCAGCCGCCGCGCGCCACCGGGTCGTTGTAGTTGAACGCCAGATAGACCAGTGCCGGCAGCACCATGCCGCCAACTGCGGCCACACCGGGCAGCACCAGATCGGCAGGTTTCTTCAGCTTGCCTTCAAGCATCTCGCGCTTCAGCTCTAACCCCACAAGAAAGAAGAAGATCGCCATGAGCCCGTCGTTGATCCACAAAATCAACGGCTTGGACAGCCCTTCGCCACTCAAAAGAACCGAAAACTTCATCAACAACACGTCATGATAGGCGGTGCTGAGCGAGGAGTTGGCGATCACAAGGGCAAGTGCTGTGACCAGCATCAACAACACGCCCCCTGCTGCCTCATGGTGGAGCAATCGGGTGGCGGTCTTGATGAAGGTCATTTCGGTCTATCCCCTGTTGGCGCGGTTTGGTTACAATTGGGGCGCATTGACGCCGGTTTCAAGCCATCTTGGCCAAGAAGTCCGCGGGCATGCGTATTGGTTGGCCGTAGGGTGCATATGTGCCACGCAGTGAGGGGGTGGAAGTTGGATGATGAACGCTTGGGCGGTTGGCGGTTTCATACACCGCGCCTTACGGGGCATATCCATGGGTCATGCCGATGACCGCAGATGAGTTTAACCGGTTTTGCGCAGGGCTTCCCCACACGACGCATGTGGTGCAGTGGGGCGGTGCCGATGTGTGGAAGATTGGTGGGAAGGTCTTTGCGATTGGTGGCTGGAATGCGGGGGAAACCTATGCCGTGACCTTCAAGGTCAGTGAATTGATGTATGAGGTTTTGCGCGATCAGGCGGGGTGCCGCCCGGCCCCTTATCTTGCCGCGCGCGGGATGAAGTGGATCCAGCGCTGGGGGCCCGAGGGGCCAAAGGGTGCGGAACTGACGGATCTGATCGAGCGCTCTTACACGATGATCCGCGCCAAGCTGCCCAAACGGCTGCGCGCGGCCTGGGAAGAGGGCGAGGGGTAGGCATGGCATTGGCGCTTGATCATCTGGCGGTTGCGGCGGCAAGCCTTGCCGAAGGTACCGAGCATATCGAGGCGGTGCTTGGGGTCCGGCTGGGGCCGGTGGGGCAGCATGTGCATATGGCTACCCACAACCGGCTGTTGGGGCTTGGGCCGCAAGATTACCTTGAGGTGATCGCGGTAGATCCCGGCGCGCCCAAGCCGCCCTATCCGCGTTGGTTTGGGCTTGATGGTTTTGAAGGCCCGCCAAGGTTGACCAACTGGATTGTCAGGGTCGAGGATCTGGATCAGGCGATTGCGATGGCCCCTGATGGGGTTGGCCAGGCGGTTGATCTTGCCCGAGGTGATTTTCGCTGGCGGATGAGCGTGCCCGGGGACGGGAGCTTGCCGTTTGATGATTGCTACCCTGCCTTGATCCAGTGGCAAGGCGGCTTGAAGCCGCAAGATCGGCTTGCCGATGCGGGGTGCCGGTTGACGCGGCTTGAGGTGGCGCATCCCGAGGCCGAAGCTCTTGAAGGCCTTATGCCGTTAAGGGATCGCCGGGTGGTTTTCGTGCCCGGCAAACGCGCACTTCTGGCCACAATCGCCACACCGCATGGAATTAGGCTGCTGGGCTGACGCGGGTGTGATGATGAAATTTTTGTGACGGGCTGGCAATTTGCTGCGCTGCGGCTAAACTGCCGCCATGTCGATCTGGTTGCGCATATCCGAGGCGGTTGCAGCCCTTGCCAAAGGCGAGGGGCTGGCGGCGGTATTTGACCGTTTGCGCAGCGCGCCGGAACGGTCGGTGGCCTTTACCATTGCCGTCATTGCCCTTGGTGCCAAGATGGCCAAGGCGGATGGTCGGGTGACGCGTGACGAGGTATCGGCCTTTCGCGCGGTGTTCACCATACCGCCCGAGGAAGAGGCGAATGCGGCACGGGTTTTTGACCTTGCGCGTCAGGATGTGGCGGGCTTTGACGCCTATGCCCGCAAGATTGTCGCGATGTTCGGCCCCGGAAACCGGGTGCTGATTGATCTGACCGAGGGGCTGTTTTACATCGCTTTGGCGGATGGCGAATATCACCCGCATGAGGATGCGTTCTTGCGCGAAGTGGCCAAGATATTTGGGCTTGGCGATCGGTGTTTTCGCGCCCTTCAGGGGCGTTTTGTGCCCGACATGCCGCGTGATCCCTATGATGTGCTGGGTGTGGATCCGGATGCGCCCTTGCGCGACATTCGTGCAGCCTGGCGTCAGGCGGTGCGCGAAAGCCACCCCGACGGGATGGCCGCGCGCGGCGTGCCGCCCGAGGCTGTGCGTCTGGCCCAAGACCGGCTTTTGGCCGTGAACCGTGCTTGGGAAGAGATCAACGAAAAACAGGCGGCTTGACGGGTGATGCGCATTGCCACTTACAATGTCGAGTGGTTTTCCAGCCTTTTTGATGCGCGCGGTAAGATGCTGGAAGATAACGGCCGCTCGGGGCGTTATGATGTGACGCGGGCCGATCAACTGGCGGCACTTGGCATTGTCTTTACCGCGGTCGATGCCGATGCCGTGATGATCATCGAAGCGCCAGACAGCAATCACCGCCGCAAGACCATCACATCGCTTGAAGCGTTTGCGCGGCGTTATGAGTTGCGGTGCCGCAAGGCGCTGATCGGTTTTACCAACGATACCCAGCAAGAAATAGCCATGCTTTACGACCCCGATGCGCTGACATTGCGCCATGACCCGGCGGGCGGCCAAAACGGGGCCGCACCGCGCTTTGACGAGCAGTTCTTGATAGATATCAACATAGATGCGGCGCCCGACAAAGTGAGTTTCAACAAACCACCCTTGGAGATTGCAGCGCACAGCGCGTCGGGCACCAAGTTTCGCATGATCGGCGTTCACGCGAAATCGAAGGTTCCCCACGGTGCCACCAACCCCGACGAGGCGCGCCGCATCGCCATTGAGAACCGCCGCAAGCAATTGGCGGAATGTATCTGGCTGCGCGCCCGGGTGCTTGAACATCTGGGGGCGGGCGACAGCCTTTTGGTGATGGGCGATCTGAACGATGGCCCCGGGCTGGATGAATATGAAAAGCTTTTTGGCCGCTCTGGCGTCGAGA
>JBAUHP010000055.1:0-2476 GCA_049680345.1 Albidovulum sp.
ATGAAAGCGAAGGCCACGGCCCCACCCGCGCCCATCCGGTGGCCGATTACTTCGACGATCTGTCGATGCATCTGGTCTATGAAATCTACAAGAAAGATTTCAACCTGTTCAAATATGACTTCGAGAACCCGGCGAACAAGATGCCATTGGGCGAAGTTGATTTGGAGGAGGTGCACGCCAAACTTGGCGGGTAAGGCGGCGCACGGTTTTATCCGCTAGATGCGCCGCCTGAATGGGCGTTTCGCTTCAGATAAGCCCTTCGGCACGGAACAACGCCTTCACATCCACCTCGGGGCGCGCGCCGAAATGGCTGATCACTTCAGCCGCCGCGATGCAGCCCATGCGGCCCGCAGCCTTCAAGGATTGGCCCGTGGCCAGACCGTAAAGGAAGCCTGCCGCAAACTGATCGCCCGCCCCCGTCGCATCAACCGGCACGATCCGGTGAACCGGCACATCGGCGCGTTCATCACCGCGCAGCAATATCACGTCAGAACCCGAGCGTGTGCAGACCACGACCGCGCATTCCGACCGGGCTTGCGCGAGGGCCGCCTCAAGATCGTCGGTTTGATAAAGCCCGCACCATTCATGCTCATTCCCGATAACGAAATCCATGTCGTTCTTGACCAAACCGCGAAAATCATCGCGGTGCCGGTCTACGCAAAACGGATCCGACAGCGCGATCCCGGCCTTGCCGCCACCCTTGTGGCACGCTGCCGCCGCCGCGCGAAAGGCCGCCTTGCCCTTGTCCTTGTCGAAAAGATAGCCCTCCAAAAACAGATAATCGGTCTGCCCCGCCACATCAGCTGATACGTCATCGGGGCCAAGCTCGGCAGATATTCCAAGATAGGTATTCATCGACCTTTCACCATCCGGGCTTACGAATATCATGGAACGAGAGGTCGGCAGATCCCCATCAGCGACCGGCGGGTTAGGGAAATCCGTGCCTTCGGCGGTCAGCGATTTGGCAAAGAAACGCCCCAACGCATCGTCGCGCACCCGGCCAATAAAGGCCGATGACAGCCCCAGATTGCCAAGCCCGGCAATCGTATTGCCAACCGATCCGCCCGGCGCCTGAGTGCGGTCTTTCATCGCCCCGTAAAGCGTTTCACCACGTTCACGCTCGATCAGTTGCATGATGCCCTTTTGGATACCCATAAGGTCAAGAAAGCTGTCGTCTGTCTGGCTTAGAACATCGACAATGGCATTGCCGATACCGACAACTTGATAACGTTGGCTCACTGGGTTTTCTCCTCAAACAAACAAAGATCGCGAATATGGCAAGCCCCGCATTTGGGCTTGCGCGCGACACAAATATACCGGCCGTGCAAAATCAGCCAGTGGTGGGCGTGTTGCTGAAATTCAGCGGGAATATTATCTTCAATGGCGCGCTCGACCGCATCAACATCCTTGCCCGGCGCAATGCCGCTGCGGTTGCCGATGCGAAAGATATGGGTGTCAACGGCTTGGGCCGGATGATGAAACCACATGTTCAGCACCACATTCGCAGTCTTGCGCCCAACCCCGGGCAAAGATTGCAATGCCGCGCGCGATGATGGCACCTGACCGCCAAAATCATCGACCAAGATCCGGCTCAGCTTGATCACATTCTTGGCCTTTTGCCGGAAAAGCCCGATGGTCTTGATATGCTCTGTCAGTTGCTCTTCGCCAAGCGCCAGCATTTTTTCGGGCGTGTCGGCAATCTTGAACAATGCGCGGGTGGCTTTGTTGACGCCCGCATCCGTGGCCTGCGCCGAAAGGGCCACGGCCACCACCAGCGTGAAGGCGTTGACATGATCAAGCTCACCCTTCGGTTCGGCTTCGGCCTCGCGAAAGCGGCGAAAAATCTCATATATCGTATTATAGTCGAGTTGACGGGCCATACCGCCCTATGCCCCGCGTGGCGCCCTTTGGGCAAGGGGTTCTTGGGGCGAACGGCTCAGATTTTGGCCTTCGCGCGCCATAAAGCGCAATATCCGGGTCGCGGGGCCACCCGCGATCGCCTAACTTCAGGGCAGATCGAAAGGCTGATGCAAATGGAAACTCAGAGCGAACACTATCATTACCGCGTCATCGCCCGCGCCCTGGCTGAGATTGACGCGCCAGGCGGACAGAGCCTGTCGCTTGATGCCTTGGCCACCCGTCTTTCGATGAGTCCGGCACATTTTCAGCGGGTGTTTTCAAACTGGGTCGGCGTGTCGCCCAAACGTTATCAGCAATATCTGACGCTTGATCACGCAAAACATCTGCTCAAAGACCGTTTCACCTTGCTTGATACCGCTGCCGAAGCGGGCCTTTCGGGCAGCAGCCGCTTACATGATCTTTTCTTGCGCTGGGAAGCGATGAGCCCCGGCGACTACGCCCGTGGCGGTGCAGGCCAGCAAATCAGCTATGGCTGGTTCCCCTCGCCCTTTGGCGAGGCATTGGCAATGGGCACCGCGCGCGGGTTATGCGGTCTGGCCTTTGCCGAAGAAACCGG
>JBAUHP010000056.1:0-10427 GCA_049680345.1 Albidovulum sp.
CTATGATGATGACCATTATTATATGGCCAGCGTTCTGGCCGAGTTACTGGCGGCGGATGGTGCTGAAGTGATTTTCGTAACACCTTCGGCTTTTGTCTCTGACTGGACGAATTTCACGCTGGAGCAAGCGGCGGTGCATCGGCGTCTGGCCGGGCTTGGGGTTGAGATTGTGTTGAACCGGGGGGTGGCAGAGATTGGCGCGGATCATGTGGTGACCAATTGCACCTATACCGATGCGCGGCTGCGGATTGCGGCCGATGCGGTGGTGATTGTGGCCTCGCGCCTGCCCGAAGATGCGGTTTATCATGACCTTCTGGAGCGCCAAAGCGATTGGGCCGATGCGGGGATCAAATCGGTGCGGCGGATGGGCGATGCCGAGGCGCCGGGGCCGATTGCCTGGGCGACCTATGCGGGCCACCGCTATGCGCGCGAGCTGGACGGTGACGATATCGGTGACTCGCTGCCGTTCCGGCGTGAGATTGCTGAACTGGCTTTGGATTAGGGGTTTGGGATGAGCATGACTGTGGCCTTGCTGGAGCGGCTGATCGCCTTTCCGACGATAAGCCGTGACAGCAACCTGGAGCTGATCGCTTTCGTGCAGGATTTCTTGCAGGCCCGCGGTTTTGAGGTGCATCGGGTGACGGATGCAAGCGGGCAAAAGGCCGGGCTTTTTGCGCGACTTGGCCCCGCAGACCCGCCCGGCATCATGCTGTCGGCCCATAGCGATGTGGTGCCGGTGGCGGGGCAGGATTGGAGCGGTGATGCCTTTGTGATGCGCAGCAAGGACGCACGCCTTTACGGGCGCGGGGCCACCGATATGAAGGGTTTCCTGGCCGCGATGCTGGCGCTGGCGGACCGCGCGCAGGGGGTGGCACTGGCCGAGCCGTTGAAATTCGCGCTCTCTTGGGATGAGGAGGTCGGCTGCATCGGCATTCCCCAGGTGTTGCCGCATCTTGCAAGCACCATCGGCAAGCCGCGCCTGTGTATCGTGGGTGAACCTACGTCGATGCAAATCGCACTTGGCCATAAGGGCAAGGTGGCTTTGCGTGCGCTTTGCCATGGCCGCGCGGGCCATTCGGCGCAAGCGCCCTTGCATCTCAATGCCTTGCATATGGCCACGGATTTTATCGCCGGTCTGCGCGGGCTTCAGGCCGATCTGGCCGAAACCGGGGCGCGCGATGATGATTACGATGTGGGTTATGCAACGCTGCATGTCGGGCGGCTGTCGGGAGGGACGGCGCTGAACATCGTGCCGGACCGCGCCGAGATTGAATTTGAATATCGCTATCTTGCCAGCCAACCGCCTGCAATGATCGAACAAGCGATCAGGGATCTGGCTGCAGCGGTGGTGGCCCCCCTGCGCGCGGCCCATCCGCAAGCGGCGATTGAAGTTGCGGTGACCAATGCCTATCCGGGCCTTGGCACAGCGCAAGGTAGCGAGGCTGCGACCTTCATGCAGGCCCTCTTGCCCGATGCGCCGCTGATCAAGGTCGCCTACGGGACCGAGGCTGGGCATTTCGATGCGTCGGGGATCCCGACTGTGGTTTGCGGGCCGGGATCAATGGCGCAGGGCCATATCGCCGATGAATATATCGAGATGGCCCAACTTGCGGCTTGCGACGCGATGCTTGACGGGGTGCTGGCCGCGATCAGGGGTTAAGTGGCCCGGTGGCGCTAGCCCTGTGTCAGTCCGGGATGACCTTGCCGGGGTTGAGGGTGCCTGCGGGGTCCAGGGCCGCCTTGAGTTTGCGCATGACATCCAGAGCCACTGGGTCTTTGCGGCGCTGCATTGACGACAGTTTCGAGATGCCGATGCCATGTTCCGCCGAAAAGCTGCCGCGCAGGTCCTGGACGATGTCTTCGATGCCGCTGACAACCCGGTCTTTAAGCGCCGCATCGCCCGATGTCGGGATGACCGAGTAATGCAGATTGCCGTCGCCCAGATGGGCCACGGTCAGGGTTATGGCGCTTGGATCTAGGTCTTTCAGCTGCGTCAATGCGCGTTCAAGGAAAATGCCGACCTTGTCGAGGGGCACGGCGATATCGGTATCAATCGAATGATCCAGCCCCAGCATGATCTCGGCGGCCGCCTCGCGCCTTTCCCAGATGGCGGCGCGCTGGGCTTCGGATCGGGCCAAATGCGCGTCGATGATCAGCCCCTCTTCCATCATTTCGGCCAATGCCTCTTCCATCAAGGTCATAAGCGGGATGGCACCGTCAGGGCCGGGCATGGCGTCGCGCGGGGCGGTGGCGCCCAGTTCGACCAAGATCGCGACATCATGGACGCGGTCAAACGGCAAGCCAAGGTCGGGGCGCACATGGGCCAGACGTTCCTGATAGGTGCCGGGCATGAATTCAAACGCCTCAACAAGGCCGCCGCTGACCTCTTGCAGACGGTTTAGCAGCAATAAGGCCGCATCAAGTGATGTGGTGGCCAGCATGGCCGTGGCATGGGCGCGCGGCGCTGGCACCAGCTTCATCACGGCGGCGGTGATGATGCCCAGGGTCCCTTCGGCGCCGATGAACAGATCCTTGAGGTCATAGCCCGAGTTGTCCTTATGCAGCTCGCTCATCAGGTCCATGATGCGGCCATCGGCCAGTACCACCTCCAGCCCCAGACACAGCCCCCGGGTTGAGCCGTAGCGCAGCACGTTCGACCCGCCGGCATTGGTGGCCAGAACCCCGCCGATCATCGCTGAGCCGCGCGCCCCGAACCACAAGGGGAAGTATAGCCCCTGCGCCTCAGCCGCCTCATGCAGGCTGGACAAGATCACCCCCGCCTCAACCACCGCAAGGCGTGATTGGGGTTTGACCGCGCGGATGCGGTTGAGCCGTTCAACCGATACCATAAGCGCGCCTTCGGCGGTGCTGGCCCCGGTAATGCCGGTGCGCCCGGCACTTGGGACAATCGCCACGCCTGCGGAGGCGGCCAGTTTCACCACTGCCGCCACCTCATCCCGGTCGGCGGGGCGCACCACGGCAAGCGGTGTCCAGTTATATGCGCCCATCCAGTCGCGGCTGTAGGCGGCCATATCGGCGCCGGTCAGAACATGGGCGGAGCCAAGGAGGTTTTGCAGATCTGTGATAAGGGACATGCTGGCGCTCCTGATTGCTGCCCGGATTGCCGCCCGGATTGCCGCTCAGTCAACATTTCTTGACGCGATTTGACCAGAGGCTTTTTCGCCGCTGCGCAAGGATTGCGCAAAAGGAGACCACCCGATGTCGCAAGATCCGTTGTTGCAGCCTTACCGCCTAAAGCATCTGACCTTGAAGAACCGGGTGATGTCGACCGCGCATGAGCCGTCTTATGCCGAAGACGGGATGCCCAAGGAACGCTACCGGCTTTATCACCGCGAAAAGGCCAAGGGCGGCATTGCGCTGACGATGACGGCGGGGTCCGCGCTGGTGTCTTCTGACAGCCCGGCGGCCTTTGGCAATCTGCATGCCTATAAGGATGAGATTGTCCCCTACCTTAAGGCGCTGGCCGATGATGTGCATGACCATGGGGCGGCGGTGATGATCCAGCTGACCCATCTGGGCCGCCGGACCGGATGGAACAAGGCCGATTGGTTGCCGGTATTGTCGGCCAGCCCGGTGCGCGAGGCCGCCCATCGCGCCTTTCCGAAAACCGCCGAGGATTGGGACATTGCGCGCATCATCCGCGATTACGCGACGGCGGCGGCGCGGATGCAGGCGGCAGGGCTGGATGGCGTCGAGTTTGAGGCTTACGGGCATCTGATGGATGCCTTTTGGTCGCCCGCCACCAACCAGCGGCAAGACGAATGGGGCGGCAGTCTTGATAACCGCCTGCGGTTCACCAATCAGGTCGTGGATGCGGTGCGCGCTGAAGTGGGTGCCGATTTTATCCTTGGTATCCGCATGGTTGCGGATGAAGATTGGGATAAAGGTTTAAGCCGCGCCGAAGGGGTAGAGATTGCGCAAAGAATGGCGGCGAGCGGTAAGATCGATTTCCTCAACCTTATTCGCGGGCATATTGAAACCGATGCCGCCTTGACCCATGTCATCCCGATCGCGGGCATGGCCAGCGCCCCGCATCTGGATTTCGCCGGTGAGGTGCGCCGCCTTACGGAATTTCCGGTCTTTCATGCGGCCAAAATCGCGGATGTTGCCACGGCGCGCCATGCGATTGCGGCGGGCAAGCTGGATATGGTGGGGATGACCCGCGCGCATCTGGCCGATCCGCATATTGTGGCCAAGGTGATGGCGGGAACGGAAGACCGGATCAGGCCATGTGTGGGGGCCACCTATTGCCTTGACCGCATCTATGAGGGTGGCGAGGCACTTTGCATCCATAATGCCGCCACCGGCCGCGAAACCAAGATGCCGCATGACATTGCCCGCGCCGAAGTGGCGCTGCGGGTTGTGGTGGTGGGCGCGGGCCCCGCAGGGCTTGAGGCCGCACGGGTGGCGGGCGAGCGCGGCCATAGGGTAACTGTGCTGGAGGCAGCAGACCGCGCCGGCGGGCAGGTGAACCTTTTGGTGCAAAACCCCCGGCGGCGGGAACTGATCGGCATCATCGACTGGCGTCTGGCCGAGTTGGAGCGGTTGGGCGTGGTGCTGCGCTATAACACCTTCGCCGAAGCCGATGAAATAACCGCTTTGGAACCCGATATGGTGGTGATCGCCACCGGCGGTCTGCCGCAGCCGCCGCAAATGGCGGGGGACGATCTTACCACCTCCAGCTGGGATCTGATTTCCGGGGCAGTGAAGCCTTCGGGCGAAGTGCTGGTCTATGATGATGGCGGCGCGCATCCCGGAATGACGGCGGCAGAGCTTGCCGCGCGCGCCGGTGCGAAGGTAGAGCTGGTCACGCCAGAGCGGTTCTTTGCCCCCGATATGGGCGGCATGAACCACGTGCCCTATATGCGCGCCTTTCATGAAACCGGGACCAGGATCACAATCAACACAAGGCTTATGGCGGTGCGGCGCGAGGGCAACCGGTTGATCGCCACGCTGGGCTCGGATTTTGCCCAAGGCTGGCGCGAGGAACGGCTGGTCGATCAGGTGGTGGTCGAACACGGCACAGCGCCGCTGGAGGATCTTTATCTGCAGCTCAAACCGCTCAGCCGCAATCTGGGGGCGGTGGATTACGCGGCCTTGATCGGTGCAGGGGCGTTGTTGCCGGTGGTCAACAATGCGGGACAGTTCAGCCTTTACCGGATCGGCGATGCGGTGGCGGCGCGCAATATTCATGCGGGGATCTATGATGCCTTGCGGTTTGGTATCCGCTGGTAGGGTGTTGGCGCCGCTCCGCCGATTGTGATCGGGTGGGGGCGCGGGCGCATTGACCAGTGGCCGCTGATCGGCCCACTGTGCGAAAGACGCTTCGCCTTGGGGAGGATTTCGCAATGACATTCGGGCCAAATGCAATGGCAGCCGCGATCGCAATTGCGCTTTTGGCAATCATGCCGGTTCGGGCCGAGGATGCGACTTCAAGCCCGATTTCCAGCGACCCGCCCGCTGGCACCTACCGGCTTGACACGGCCCATGCGCGGCTGATGTTCAGCGTCAGCCATTTGGGGTTTTCCGAATATACGGCGTTTTTCCGGGATTTCAGCGCGGTTCTGGTTTTTGATCCGGCCGCACCCGAAGAGATGCTGCTGGAGGCGAAGGTTGATCCGGCCTCGGTCGAAACACTTTACCCTGATGCGGCGCTGGACTTTAACGCGGTGATCGCGGGCGAAAGCTTTCTGGATGCGGCCAATTTTCCGGAGCTGAGCTTCAAAAGCACGGCGATTACGCTGACGGGTACCAATAAGGCCGCGGTGAAGGGCGATCTTACCTTGCATGGGGTGACCAAGCCCGTGACCTTGCGGGTGCGCTATAACGGCGGCTATGCGGGCCATCCGCTTGATCCCGGCGGCGCGCGGATCGGCTTTTCCGCTGAAGGTTTGTTGTCACGCTCCGATTTTGGCATCAGCTTTGGCATACCGGCAGCGGGCACCACGCTTGGGGTAGGCGATCTGGTCACGATCCGCATCGAGGCGGAATTCGTCAATCCCGACGTATCCGCTGTGCAAGTCGGGCCTTAGTTTTCAGCCTGCCCCAGCAGTTCCAAAACCTTTGGCCCAAGCGCTTCTATGGCGCGGGCAACACCGGCCTTGTTGGGGTGGATGCCGTCAGCTTGGATGAAAGAGCCAAGGGCCGTGGCCTGATCGGTGCCCGCCAAGATCGCATCCAGATAGGGTGCTGCAAGCAAAGCATGATGCTTGGCCGCAAGTTCGGGAAATATTGCGTCGAAACTGGCCTTGTATTCGGGGCCGTAATTGCCCGGCGCGGTGACTGGCACCAGCAAGACCGGCAGGTTGCGGGCCGCGATTTTGGCCAAGATCGCGTCAAGATTGGCGCGGGCTTCGGCGGGGGGCAGGCCGCGCAAGACGTCATTGCCGCCCAGCAACACCATCACGGCACTTGCCTCGGGCACCAAGGCCCAGTCGGTACGCGCAAGGCCGCCCGCAGTGGTATCGCCCGACACACCTGCATTGATCAGTGCCACATCCAGCCCCCGGTCTTGCAGCCATGCTTCAAGCTGCGGCACAAGACCATCTTCGACCGGCAAGCCGTAGCCTTGCGTCAGGCTATCACCAAGGGCAACCAGCGTTTGCGGTGCGGCCTGGGCCGGTGCGGCCAAAAAAATGCCGATCAAACTTGCGGTAAGCCCAAGGTTGCGGATGCGCCGCGCGTGCCTATGTGCAAGAAGAGAAAAGCATAAACAGCGGAAGAGCAGCATGAGCGAGACGATACTAAGCCTGAATGCGGCGCGGCTGGTGCTTGATGGCAATGCCGGGCCGATAGAGATCTTGCGCGGCATCACATTGGATGTGGTACGCGGCGAAAGCATCGGGTTGGTTGGGCCTTCGGGGTCGGGCAAATCGTCGCTCCTTATGCTTATGGGCGGGTTAGAGCGCGCTACATCCGGGCAGGTGCGCGCCCTTGGGCAAGACCTGACAGAAATGGGCGAAGACAGTCTGGCGCGCTTCCGCAGGGGCAATATGGGGATTGTTTTCCAATCCTTCCACCTAATTGCAACGCTGACCGCATTGGAAAACGTCGCATTGCCGCTGGAGATTGCCCGGGTTGCGGATGCGCGCGCCCGTGCCAAGGCCGAATTGGCGGCGATGGGTCTTGGTGGGCGTCTGGGCCATTACCCGGCAGAGCTGTCGGGGGGCGAGCAGCAGCGCGTTGCCTTGGCCCGCGCGGCAGTGGTGCGCCCGCAGATATTTTTGGCCGACGAGCCGACCGGCAATCTTGATAGCGCCACGGGGGCGGTGATCATGGATATGTTGTTTGATCTGCGTGACCGGTATGGCGCGACCTTGGTGCTGGTCACCCATGCGCCGGAACTGGCCGCGCGCTGTGACCGGGTGGTGCGGATGGCCGATGGGTTGATCGCCGGCGCTGAGGGCCAGCCGTGAACCTCGGTCTGATCCTGTCCTTTGCGCGCCGCGATCTGCGTGGCGGTCTGGCCGGCATGGCGGTTTTCTTGATCTGTCTGATGCTGGGGGTGGCCGCGATTGCCACTGTGGGGATTGTGCGGCTGTCGATTGACCGTGCCTTGGAAGGTCAAGGGGCGGTGTTGCTGGGCGGGCAGGCGCAGATGTCGTTTACCTACCGCTTTGCCACGGATGATGAACGCGCCTTCATGGGCGAGGTTGCAAGCAATGTGTCCGAAGTCGTGACCTTCCGGTCAATGGTGGTCGTGGGGCAGGGGCAAGATGCCAAGCGGGCGCTGACTGAAGTGAAGGCGGTGGATAATGCCTATCCGTTGATCGGGCAGGTGGTTCTTGATCCGCCGATTGATCTGGGCGTGGCACTTGCGGCGCAAGACGGCGTGCCGGGGGCTTTGCTTGACCCGGTCCTGGCGGACCGGCTTGGGTTGAAAACCGGGGATCGCTTTCGTCTGGGCACCAAGGAGTTTCGGTTTGCCGCCCGGCTTGCGCGCGAACCTGATAGCGCGTCCATGGGCTTTGGCTTTGGGCCGCGCAGCATTGTGCTTGGAAGTGCGCTTGAAGGATCGGGGCTGCTGGAACCCGGCAGTCTTTTTGACACGCTTTACCGGTTGGAGCTGCCGGGGGACGCCGATCTGGACGCCTTGCAGCAACGCTCCGAGACCGCCTTTCGCGATACCGGAATGCGCTGGCGTGACGGGCGAAATGCGGCCCCCGGTGCGGACCGGTTCGTGCGGCGTATCGGGTCGTTCCTCACATTGGTCGGGCTTGCGGGCCTTGCCGTGGGCGGGGTTGGCATTGCCTCCGCGGTGCGGGCCTATCTTGCACGCAAGGTCGAGGCGATGGCGGTTTTGCGGGTCTTGGGGGCCGAAGGCGGCACGGTTCAGGCGGTTTATCTGATTGAGGTGGCCGTGGTCGGGCTTGCGGGTGTTTTGGCGGGGCTGGCGCTGGGCATTGCCTTGCCGCTGCTGGCCGCCCCCCTGATGGCCAGCGCATTGCCGATCCCGGTTGAGGTGCTGATCCGCCCGGCACCCTTGGCAGAGGCTGCGATCTATGGGCTCTTGACGGTGGCGATCTTTGCCTATTGGCCGCTGGCCGAGGTCCGCCGCATTGGCCCTGCCGCGCTTTTTCGCGGCACCGGCGCGGTCAGGACCTGGCCCGGTTGGGCGGCGGTCACGGCGATAGCGACTTTGATAGGTCTTTTGGTCGCCGTCGTCTTGGCCTTTGCCGAAACCGCATGGCTGGCGCGCTGGACCTTGGCGGGGATAGCGGCCGCGATGCTGCTTTTGGCGGTAACGGCCGCCGGCGTGCAGGCCTTTGCGCGCCGCTTGCGCGGGCAGGTCGGGCCTTTTGCCGGGCTGCGGCTGGCGCTTGCCTCTATCGGCGCGCCGCGCGGTGAAGCGGGTGCGACGATCCTCGCACTTGGGCTTGGTCTGTCGGTTCTGGCGGCGGTCGGGCAGATCGACGTCAATTTGCGCGGCGCTATCGACCGCGAATTGCCCAAGGTGGCACCGGCGTTTTTCTTTGTTGATATCCAGCAAGATCAGATTGACGGTTTTCGCGAAAAGTTGGGCGCAATGGCGGGTGTCGCCCGTATTGAAACCGCACCAATGCTGCGTGGGGTGATTACCCGCATCAACGGCGAGGATGCGCGCAAAGTGGCGGGCGACCATTGGGTCGTGCGCGGTGACCGAGGGCTGACCTATGCCGACGTCTTGCCCGAAAAAACCAAGATCACGGCGGGGGAATGGTGGCCTGAAGGCTATAGCGGGCCGCCGCAGATCAGCTTTGCGGCCGAAGAGGCGGATGAGATCGGGTTGAAGCTGGGCGATAAACTTACCGTCAACGTCTTGGGGCGCGATATCGAGGCTGCAATCACCAGTTTTCGCGAGGTTGATTTTTCCAACGCCGGGATTGGTTTTGTCATGACCATGTCGCCTTCGGCACTGGCGGGCGCACCCCATACGTTCATCTCAACCGTCTACGCGGGCGCGGAGGTTGAGGCAAAGATTTTGGCGACGATCGGCGATGCCTATCCCAATATCACCGCGATCCGGGTCCGCGATGTGACCGAGCGTCTGGCCGAGGCTTTGGGGGCCATTGCGCAAGCCACGGCAATCGCGGCCGGGATCACGCTTTTGACCGGGGCGGTGGTCTTGATTGGGACGGCCTCGGCGGGGTTGCCTGCAAGGGTGCATGAAGCGGCGGTGTTGAAATCTTTGGGTGCGACGCGGCGCCAGATCTTTGGCAGTTTCGCGCTGCGTGCGGCCCTGACCGGGGCGGTGGCCGGGCTGGTTGCGATTGGTTTTGGGGCGCTGGCGGGCTGGGCGGTGATGCGTTTCGTCATGGAGGGTGAGTTTACCTTTGCGCCCGGTTCTGCATCGGCCATTATCGCCGGTGGCGCATTTGCATCGCTGCTGGCGGGGCTGGTTTTTGCCTGGCGGCCATTGGCGGCGCGGCCAGCGCAAGTGCTTAGATCACGGGACTGACGAAGCGGGCAAGGCGCAAGGCATTGGTCACCACAAAGACCGACGACAGCGCCATGGCAGCCGAGGCCAGCACTGGCGATAAAAGCATGCCGTTCAGCGGGTAAAGCACACCCGCCGCGACCGGGATCAACAGCACGTTATAGCCAAAGGCCCAAAAAAGGTTCTGGCGGATGTTGCGCAAAGTGGCGCGCGACAGATGGATGGCATCGGCGACGCGGGCCGGATCGCTTCGCATCATCACCACCTCGGCCGCCTCGATGGCCAGATCGCTGCCGCCACCCATGGCGATGCCCACATCGGCGGCCGCAAGGGCAGGGGCGTCATTGATACCGTCACCGACAAAGGCCAGCTTGCCGGTCTGCGCCAGCTGTTGCAAAGCCGCGACCTTGCCTGCGGGCAAGACCCCGGCGATCACATCGGTGATGCCAAGGCGCGTGGCCACGGCATTGGCGGTGCGGGGGGTATCGCC
>JBAUHP010000057.1:0-7515 GCA_049680345.1 Albidovulum sp.
GCTTAATCAATCACGATCTGCGACAGGCCGACCCACCCACCTTTGGGCGATATGCGCAACCGCAGTTCGCGCGGGATGGGGCGGTTGACGCGGCAACCACCCGCACCGCCGGGCCCTATGGGGCACGCACTTGACAGCACGCTCCACGTCCCGGCGGCGCTTGCCGTTTCAAGCACTGCGGTCTGGCTTGGCCCGCAAGCGGGGTCCGCGACCAGCCTTAGCGAGGTGACACGTGCGGCGCCGCTTGGAACCGAAATCACAATCTCTATGCTGCGTTGCCCCGGCGGCGGTGCGGCGCGCCAGCATGTGCCGGTGGCAGCCAATTGGCCAAGCGCGGCAGAGCCGTCTGCGACATGCGCCGAAAGGCTGGTTATTGCGAAATCAAGGCCGGAACCCGGTGCCTTTGGCGTGGCGCTGCCATCCTTGGCGGTGCCTTCAACCAGATCGAATCCCGCGCGGATCTTGTCAAACCGCAAGGCGGGGGCTTCGGTCTGACCGGTTTCGACCTGCAAGACCATTGCCGCAGGCAAAAGCCGGCCTTGCCAACGCAGCTCTGCCACCGCACCGCTGATGCCTTGTTGAAAATAGCTGCTGTCGGCATCCTTCAAGGCGCGCAATTTCAAAAGGCCGCTTCGGGTTTCGCCGGATGAAAGCCTGAAAGGTTCGATCATGAAGTTCACAACCGATTGTCTTTGATGGAAGGTGATTTCCAAGGGTGCCTCGGAGCGTAGGGCTTCAAGGAAACTTTCCGCCGACGGCAGGCCCAGACGCGACAGGCATTCGGTTGGCTTGCGGCCAACGGTGACGCGCGCGAAGGCCAGATCGGAGCTGCCCACAGCCTCTGTCCCGCCCGCAACATCACCAATCGCAATCGGCGGGCCGGTTTCGCCGCTGCGCCCGGCTTGATCAATGAAGTTAATGCTTGCGATATCAACGATGCCGCTGTTTTGGATGAGATGGTAAGGAAGGGCGAGCCAGCAACTTTCATCGCGGCGCGAACCGAAAAGCCAGCCATTGCCGATAGAGCCGAATGACGCCTGCACAAAGACGGTTTCAGCGCGGGCCGGTCCGACCATGACCATGCCGATCAGGGCCGCACCGATGATCTTGCTGAACCTCATTTCTTTGGGCCCCCTCTTTTGGGCCCCCAGCGTTCGCGTATCATCGCCTCCAGCCCGAAAAAGATCTGGATAAGAAAGCCCACAATCGCGACGGGGATCAGGATCGGCGCAAGGCTTGGATCACCGAAAGAGCGGGCAAGCGCGCCGAATGCAAGTGCTTCTTCTTGGGCGTTCGCGCCCATACGGTGAATGCTCAGATCCTTCGCCTCGGTCGTCACCTGAATATCGAAGGCATCGGCCCCATCGGCCAGTACCAGATTTCCGATCAGAGGCGCGCCGCTGGCGTTGCTGGAAAGCCTGCTGCCGCGCGGGATGATGAAATCACTGTCTGCGACCGGAAAGAGCTTGCCGCTGTCCCACCACAGTGAGGTGCGCCCCATGACGCGGGCGGTGCCGCCCAGCAAAAGATGACCGGGCGCGAAGCGGATTTTCACCTTGCGCGCGGGGTTTCCGAGCACGGCGAGTTCCCTTTTCAGATCACCTGCCTCGGGGGTTGGGGGGATGCCCAGTTCAGCGCCGATATTGCCTAGCCCAAGGATCGGCAAAGGCGGCATGTTCCGCATGTCCGTATGAGGAAGTAAGAAAGTGACAGATTTGGCGGTCAGCACGCAGCGCGGCGCACCGGCTTTTTCGACGGATACGGGCGCCCAGCTTTTGGGATCAGCCTTGTTGATCAATGGCGGTGACAAGGTGATCTGCACGAAATTGCGGTGCCAGATATAGCTGACCATTGTGTCTTTGGGTGCTGCCACAAGGGCGGTCAGACGGCCCTTTTCATCCAACAAAGCATCACAAAACCCATCTGCCCTTGCGACCATCGCCCCCCGGAGGGGGAGTTGCGACAAAGGCGGGCGCTGGACGGTATAGCTGACCTGAGTGGCGCGCACGTCAACGATCACCATTGGGGCGGTGCCACTGACCCAGACCAGCGCAGTCAGGGCAAGCATCAGGGCCGCGAAGGCGCCTGCCATCAGCTTGAACCCGACCCCGGGGGTTCGCAGCAGGACTTTCAGCGTTCTTTTGCCGGAATCCGTCATTGCCGCGCGGGCAGCCGCAGCGTGAATTCTTCAGGCTCAGCGGACAGCCCGTCATCGGTGATGAGTGTCAGCGAGCCATCAATGGGCGTATCCCCCAAAGTCACCGGAAAGGTGCAATCCACGTCAAATGCAATCCGGTCGTTATCTTGACGGCATGCCATTTCCTTTGGGCCGTCACCGACATCGACAAGAACGGAGATCTTGAAGTTGCCGGAGTTCACTTGGGCCGAGATTTCTGCAGGCGCACTGCGGTTGGCCTTGGTGATGATTGGCAAGACCGTCGGTACTTCGGCAAAGCAATTGGGCGAGCGGGCCGCGAAAGCGAATACGGCGATGTCGTCGCTGTCATAGGCCAAAAGCTGTGTCTCATATTTGTTGGTGAAGGGCAAAAGCTTGACCTGACTTTCCGATCCTTGCGCGGATGCGATTTGATAAGGGGTTCGCGACCAGTAAAGCCCGTCGCGGCTGACACCGCTGACACAGATGACGTCGGTGGCCTTGGGCGGCATGGTGACCCAGACATTGCCGGGGTTGAACTTTGCCGAATTGCCCAAGTCAAGGCTAAGCCCGACAAGGCGCCCGCCTGCGGATTTTGCGGTCTTGTCAAAGTGGTCATTCACATCGCCCATCGGAATGGCTGTGACGATATTGTCTTGGGCCAAGGCGGGATGCGCCAAAATTGCTGCGCAGAAAATTGCGGTGCAAAAAAGCGCTGTACAAAAAAGCGCTGTGCAAAATGGGATTGGTAAAACCTGTTTCATGGTTATTTCCAAATCTGGACCAACTTTGCGCATCCTTTCGGCCTTTTCTTGGATTTCCAAGAACTTTTTGCCGCAGACGATATTATCACCAGCCGGTTTCAATGCCTTGGATGCGCCAAGACAGGCCGGGGCTTAAGCAAGCTTTGCCAAAGTTTCGTGTCATGAAAAACGCCAGCTGCGCTGTCACCCGAAGGTCGCCCCGAACGTGGTCTTCAGGGCCAGATCCAGGTCTTCCATGGTGACCGGCAGGCCCAGATCGACAAGGCTGGTCACCCCGTGGTCGCGGATGCCGCAAGGGATTATGCCGTCAAAATGGCTTAAATCCGGTTCAAGGTTGATCGAGATACCATGAAAGCTGATCCATTTGCGCAGCTTCACACCGATGGCGGCGATCTTGTCTTCGCAAGGGCTGCCATCTGGGCCGCGCGGCTTGTCTGGCCGCGTCACCCACACGCCGACGCGGCCTTCGCGGACCTCGCCCGTCACGTTGAATTCGGCCAAGGTGGCAATGATCCAACGTTCAAGGTTTTGGACGAAAACCCGCACATCGCGGCCGCGTTTGTTCAGATCAAGCATCACGTAAGCCACGCGCTGTCCGGGGCCGTGATAGGTATATTGCCCACCTCGGCGTGCCTCATGAACCGGAAAGCGGTCGGGGTCGGTCAGATCTTCGCGGCGTGCCGAGGTGCCCGCCGTATAAAGCGGGGGATGTTCCAGCAGCCAGACCGCCTCATCCGCGTGACCTGCGGATATTGCGGCCACGCGCGCCTCCATCGTGGCAAGGGCGTGCGCGTAGTGCACTGGCCCGCGGCTGGTGATCCATTCAACCATGTCAGTCCCCGGGCCTGTCGCCCATCAAATAGCGCGGCCCCGCGCCTTTGCGCGCGGCACCGTCATCCTTGTTATAGAGGCTGCATTTGTCGAGCGACAGACACCCGCAACCGATACAGCCATCAAGCTTGTCGCGCAGATCCTGCAAACCGGCAATCCGCGCCGATATCGCCCCGCGCATGGCGGTGGCAATCCGCGACCAATCTTTGCGGCTTGGCGCGCGGTCCTGGGGCAGGGCGGCCAGATGGCTGGCGATTTCTGTCAGGGGAAAGCCCAGGCGCTGACAGGCAATGACAAAGGACAACCGCCGGATATCGGCGCGGTCATAGCGGCGGTGGCCGCCATCATTGCGCAAGGGGGCCAGCAGGCCGTGGGTTTCGTAGAATCGAATGGCCGAGACGGCCAGCCCGGTGCGCGCCGCCAGATCGCCGATGCTAAGACCTTGCCGTTTCATGATTGCCTCTTGATCTCAAGTTAACTTGAGGAATTACACCTGAGTCGTCAAGAAGACCAACTGCGAAAGGAAATCATTATGGCACGTCTGGAACATGTGAACTTTACCGTCGCCGACCCCAAACATACAGCGCGGGTTTTATGCGACCTCTTTGGATGGAAGATCCGCTGGGAAGGGCCGGGGATGACCACGGGATATACCGTGCATGTCGGCGGCGATGACAGCTATGTGGCGTTGTTTTCCTATGGCAAGCCCCACGACAGTGCCGAGACAAGCTATGACACCAAGGGTGGTTTGAACCATCTGGCGGTTGTTGTCGATGATCTGGACGCCACCGAAATGCTGGTGCGGGCGGCAGGCTACAGCCCGACAAATCACGCGGATTATGCGCCGGGCCGCCGCTTTTATTTCAACGAGGAAAACGGGGTGGAATTTGAGGTGGTCAGTTATTGACCTGCGCGGCTACGGCAACGCCGGGCGCCACCGCCCGGCGTGATGCCAAAAAATAGTTCCATCTTGCAGGGGCTATGTTACCCTTGGGGCAGTATTCATTTCGGATTTTCGGAGGACATGATGCGTATTGGGAATATCACCAAGGCTTCGCTTATTTGTGCCGTGAGCTTTGCACCGGTTCAACAAGCTGTGGCGAATGATGGTTTGGTCGGCGGGATTGTGGGCGGCATTATTGGCGGTGTGATCGTCAATGAGGCCAGCAAGAACCGCAAGCAAACGACAACGCGGCGGGCCGCACCGGTCTATTCTGCAACCCGTGAGGCGAACCGCGAAGTGCAGGTTGCGCTGAATTATTTCGGTTATCCGGTTGGCGCGGCAGATGGCGCACTTGGGCGTCGTTCGCGTGCGGCGATTTCCCAGTATCAGGCTTTGCTTGGTTATCCGCCCACCGGCTATCTGTCGGAATATGAGCGTACGATACTGATCGGGGCCTATTACCGCGGCTTGTCGGGTGGGTCCGAGGTTGCGCAGATCATGGCGTCAAGTCCGCAAGGCACGCGCGGGCTTTTGCTTAACCAGCGCGATCAAATGGCCGGGATCGTGCCGCAAGGCGGCCAAGCCGTGACGGCGGCTGCGCCATCTGTTGCAGCCCCATCTTCCGAGATGATCGTTGCACCCTCGGCGCCGACTTTGGCACCTTTGGCCGAGGTGCCGTCACTTCCGACACTTGCTGTTGTGCCAGAGCCCGAGGCACCGGCGTCGGATACACCGGCCCTTCCGACATTTCTGGCATCGGGGGCGGGGCAGGTATCGCTGGCTTCGCAGTGCAACAAAGTGTCTTTGATGACAAATACCAATGGCGGCTATGTCACCGCCGCTGCAATGACCGATGCCAATTTCGCCCTAAGCGAACAGTTTTGTCTGGCGCGTACCTATGCCATGGCCGGGGGCGAGCAGCTTGCAGCCTCGATCAGTGGCTTTACGCCTGCGCAGATCGCCGAGCAGTGCAAGGGCTTTGGCCCGGCGCTGAAAGATCAGGTTGCGGGCCTGTCGCTGAAGTCGCGCGAAGAGGTGTTGCAAGATGTGTCATCCTTCGTCGTCGCCAGCGGTATGGCCCCGGCGCAATTGGCCGGTACTGCGAAAATCTGCCTTGGGGTCGGATATACCACGGACGCCATGGATGTGGCGATCGGCTCGGCGTTGTTGCTGACCGCCTTGGGGGAGAACGGCTATTCCGAACTGCTGGGCCACCATCTGAGCCAAGGCTTTGGTGCAACGGTGCGCCCGGATCTGTCGTTGGCGTGGTATGAGGCGGGCCTTGCCGCCGATGCCGCTGGTAAGGCGGTCTTTGCGCCGGGCTTGCCCGACCGGACCGAGGTGATCCGCAAGGCCGCCTATACGATCAACGGCCAAGGCAGTCTGAACGGCGAGGCGGCCACGACGCTGCCGGTCTTCGCGCTGACGGCGGAGCCGTAAGCCGCAAAGGTATCGCCCGAAGTTGCCGCCACGACCGCGCCAGACCAGCCGAGCGTTTCACCGATCGGCGCGGCGGCTTTGGCCACAAGTACGGTGTTTTCGAACCTTGGCGCCTTGATCAAGAACTGATCGGGTGGTCGCCTCCGGCCAGAGCCGGGGGGCAGAAACCTGGCCACGGCCACTGACAGGACTGAGGAAAGCGGATTTCGCAAAAAATCTGCTTTCCTTCCGCCAGGGCCTTCGCTAAATAGCCGAACACCAAATCAAAACATGCGGATGTGGCGGAATTGGTAGACGCGCAGCGTTGAGGTCGCTGTGGGGTAACTCCCGTGAAGGTTCGAGTCCTTTCATCCGCACCAACTTATCAAAAATCAGTACGAGCTATATACCAGTTACGGATATGGTGGGATCTTAATCCCCCCTGTGTCCACCTGCTGCGGCAGGCGCAATGGGTGTCAGACTTTTGCGCGAGTGTTGGCGAGCGTCGCAATTCGACGGCCAATCCGCGATATTAGATGCGCCGCTGACGGCCCTTGCGACACATGTCGATGACATGGTTCACGCCGCAGCGCAGCTTCCCCGAAGCTGCCGTTCTTTCCCTGGCGCTGCATCTTCGACCGGCTATAGCGTTTCGCGTTAAGCCTGAATCATCCAAAACTATCCAAAATCAAAGACTTCAAGGCGTTAGGTGATGTTTGATGCCTCAAGTTAAACGCCAAGCGCTTTAATGCTCGCAACGCGGCCCTTGGCGGATGAGGTGGATGGCTCCTGCTCCGCCGGCATCAAATGTGCCAAAGTGCAGTAGTCATCGACTGCCAGGAAAAGAGCCCGCCATGGCCCACAAAGCCGCTTGGACCATCTGGGCAATGTTGCCGAAGAAACAGGAATACCGGCAGCCAGCCTTCTAACCGCGCAAACTGCCGGGCGATGCAAGACGTTGAAGTGATGATGCGAAATCAAGTCAACCAAGGGCAAGGACACTTGGGGCATGTCCGCGCCCCTTTGAGGTCGATAAGCCGATTGGAACCTAGCTTGCGCAAATCATTCCGAATTATTCGCAAGGCCTTGCAACTGTTTAAAGCGCGCGAGGCTCTGCTTTGTGAGAGGTGCGATATGCTCCGGGCCCATCTTCATGCGGTCTGCTGGAATTCGGCGCTGATCGCCATCGATTTGCGGCCAGCGTCCGAACCAAAGAATACTTGTTCGAACGAAGGTGTGCATGACGAATTATTGGCCAAGCGGGTTTGCACTTCCCCGCCCTCCACATCGTATCTGTCCGGCACGGCAATGTCCGGTGCCCGACACACGGCTGGGCGCAGTCATTGCCGCTTTCCCGTTGGCGCCCGGATCGCGACTGTCGGCCAGCGCCCGCTTTGCCTTGG
>JBAUHP010000058.1:0-2140 GCA_049680345.1 Albidovulum sp.
TGAGGTGAAACGCTACCGCGTCACGGTTGAGCGGCGCAAGAACAAGCGCAATCAGATGGTGACCCTGTCAGAGGCCGTGGTGGTGGTGAAAATCGGCGGCGAAAAGATGCTGTCGGTGTCCGAAAGCATGGACGAAACCGGGGCTGACCGCGGGCCGGTGAACGCACTTTCAAAGGCCTTGGCCAAGGATCTGGGGCCTTACCAGAAATACATAACCGATATGAAGCTGGTGGATTTCAAAGTGCGCATCACCCAAGGCGGGACCGAAGCCGTTACCCGCGTGATTATCGACAGCGAAGACAGCGAAGGGCACCGCTGGTCAACCGTTGGGGTCAGTGCCAACATAGTTGACGCAAGCTTTGAGGCGTTGCTGGATGCGATGATCTGGAAACTGGTGCGCGACGGGGCAGGGGCGGCATGAGCCTTCATGCCTGTGCGGCGATGGTAGAGGCGGGCGATCCTGACCGGTTTGCCGCCACGATGGCAGCACCTCCCGCTGCGCGCACCCGTCTTTGGCCGCTTTACGCGTTCAATCTGGAGGTGGCGCGTGCGGCCTATGCCTCAGATGAACCACTGGTTGCCGAGATGCGGTTGCAATGGTGGGTGGATGAGGTCGCAAGGCTGGCTTCAGGCAGCCCCCCGCAAGGCGACGTGGCGGCCGCGTTGCAGCCGATGTTGCGCGAAGATCCCGGCCTTGGGGCTTTGCTGGCCGCGATCGCAGAGGCCCGCCGCTGGGATTGCTGGCGCGAGGCATTTGCGGACCGCGCGGGGTTTGAGACCTATCTGGATGCGACCTCGGGCAACCTTGTCTGGGCAGCGGCGCGCGCCCTTGGGGCCGGGGCAGAGGCCGAGGTGCCGGTGCGGGATTTCGCCTTTGGGGTTGGCTTGGCCAATTGGTTTGACGCGGTGCCTGCGTTGATGGCACGGGGGCGCTTGCCCTTGCCCGATCCAAGCTGCGACGCGATAGCAAGGCTTGCGGCAAGTGGCTTGGGTCGCATGGAAAATGCGCGCGCCCATCATCAACGCGTGCCAAAATCCGCCCGTCCCGCCCTGTGGCCGGGCTGGTCGGCTGCGCGGCGGCTTGTCGTGGCACAAGGTGCGCCAGAACGTGTGTTTGACGGAAATCTGCCCGCGCCGGATCCGAGCCGGGCGCTGGCCTTGCTTTGGCGGGTGTTCAGCGGGCGCTGGTAGGGCGCAGCACCAGCCAGATCAGGCTGCCGCCCGCCAGCACAAGGAAAGGCAGCATGGCAAGGTTGACGGCCTGCCACCCGGCAATTGCGGTTGAGCCCGAGCAGTTCATCAAAACCCCGGATGACAGCGACGCCACCGTCACGCCACCAAATACCACCAAGTCATTGATGCCTTGCAGGCGCCCCCGCTCCTCGGGCCGCTGGGCCGAGGTCAGAAGTGTGGTCGCACCGATAAAACCGAAATTCCAACCGATCCCCAGCAAGACCAACGCAAGGTAGAATTGCCCAAGCTCGACCCCGGTCAGGGCCACGGCCCCCGCCGAAGATAGAATAGCAAGACCGATTCCCACAATCTTTGGCGCGCCAAATCGCACGATCAGATGACCGGTGAAGAACGATGGGATATACATGGCCAGCACATGGCCGGTCACAACATGGCCCGCATCAAGCTTGTCAAAACCGCAGCCAACAACGGCCAGCGGCGTCGATGTCATCACCAGATTCATCAACGCATAGCTGACCATCGCACAGATGATCGCGACACGGATGGTCGGATCGGCAAGCAGCTGGGCGCGGCTGCGACCCTTGTCCGATCCCTTAAGCGGGGTCGGAGGGCGCGGAATATCAAGCAAGAAGAACAGTGTAGCCCCCACAACGTTCAGCGCGACGATCGCAAGATAACTGCCAAGATATGCCACCGGCAGCGTATCGGCGAGGCTGGTGGCCAAAGTCGGCCCGACGATTGCCGAAATCAGCCCCCCGGCCATCACCCAAGAAATCGCCTTGGGGCGAAACGCGTCCGATGCGGTATCGGCAGCGGCGAAACGGTAAAAACCGTGGGCTGACATATAAATGCCGGTCAAGAACGAGCCGAGCAAAAAGATCGTGAACGAACTTTCGTAAAGCCCCCATGCACCGACGGCGGCACCAAGCGCACCGCCAACCGTGCC
>JBAUHP010000059.1:0-1525 GCA_049680345.1 Albidovulum sp.
CCTGAAAACCTCAGCCGCGCCTTCAAGGGCCTGCAGCCCTACGGCGTGACCGTGACAGGCAACCGGATCGCCATCAGCAATCAAGCGGATATTGAGCGCTTCGCAAAGCCTAATCCGCTGATCGACGCCTTTTCAACCTGAAGGACCGACCGACAGCCAAATCCATGTCCGGTGCCGCCAGAGACCTTGCCGAGGAACATCGCGATGTCAGGAAGGCCTATGCCGCCCCCGGCAAGGCGACCGCCGATTGACCGCGTTGCATGAATAGCGCTTGGGCCGCATTTTCCCCTTTCCCCGGTTCGTTATGCGACACGCTCATAGATCGCACGACCGAGATGGGTCATGCGGTTGAGAGCTTTGACAGCGATCTTGGTCTCGGTTGTCTGGGTCTCCATGTTGCGGCTGCGCAGTTCCGGTCCGATGACCTGTTTGTAGCGCTCGATCTGGGCCTCGCCGCGCGATCTTTGACCATAACCGGTGGCCTTCTGCCATGCCTTTCGGCCAGTTTCGGTTATCATGTCGATATGAGCGTTGCGTGCCTGGCAATCTCCCGGAACAGCGTTCTTCGGCGGCGGAATGATCAACTCGACATCCGGGCCAAACGCGTGCCGGATGGTCGCGGCGGTTGGTACACCATCCTAAGCCCCGTCTCCGATGACACAGCGCACCGGACCGGATGCCTCGGCAAGAAGGTCAGGCAGGACGCCACAAGCTGGCTGCTCTCCGGATTGAAGCCGATATGCAGTTTGCGCCATATCTTGCGGGCCTTCGGCAGCCCGTGCTTCTCACGCATCCACTCGCGGCCACCGTGGACACGCAGCCCTGTGCTGTCAACAACCAGCGCGATCGGACCACTGGCTGTCCCGGTGTCGGGCGCGATCTGATGCGATGGCGCACGTCGGCAAAGCGTCGAAAAATCCGGCACGGGGAGGTCCGTCTGCATGAGCCGCAGCAGACTGCGGACAAAGCCCTGCGTTTGGCGAAGCGGTAAGCCGAACACGGCGCGCAAGGTCAAGCAGGTCTCAATCGACAGATCAGAATATCGTTGTTGACCACCGCGCTTGCCGGTGCGCACTGCGCACCACCCAGACACCGCGTCTTCGCTGAACCAGACCGTTACGTCACCACGCTGGCGGAGCGCCTCGTTGTATTCGGCCCAGTTCGTCACACGGTATTTTGCCTTCGCAAACTTATCCCGCCGCGACGCATTGAATTTGAAAGGCATCCCAGCATCCCGCAGTCAAATCAAAGGACCAGCTACGCATCGGAAACGATTTGTGCAACACGCTCCCTTGACGATATCTTTGGAGCTTCTGATGATGTTTTGCGCCATGACAGTGGTCGCCTTCTTGTAAATTCCAAACAGCAGCAACACCTATGCATTGCGCGTTCGATTAGATCTTGAGGTCCAGTCTGGGTTTCCAGAAGGGGCGGAAGAGCTCGATCTTTGGGCAGCGGTTCATGACCACCTGCAGGCCAGCATCTTCGGCCAGCTTGGCGGCTTTGTCATCGTATACATCAATCT
>JBAUHP010000060.1:0-10149 GCA_049680345.1 Albidovulum sp.
TGCTGGCCGAGATCATCGCCAAGCCGATCAACAAAGTGCGCTTTATCATGAGCCCGGTTGGCGGTGGCTTCGGCGGCAAGGAAGACATGATCTATCAAGGCATGCTGGCCTTGGCCGCGATGAAGACGCACCGCCCCGTGCAACTCAACTTCACCCGCGAAGAAAGCCTGATTGCTTCGGCCAAACGCCACCCGTCGCGGGTCCATTACAAGATGGGGCTTACGTGGAACGGCCGCATCACCGCGATTGAATTCAACATGCTGTCGGACGGCGGCGCCTACGGGATGTCAAGCGAAGGTGTGATGCGCAAGGCCGCGATCTTGTCTTGCGGCCCCTATGAGGTGGACAACCTGCGTGTCGATACGACCGCCGTTTATACCAACAACACGCCCTCGGGTGCCTTCCGTACCTTCGGCGGCATGCAAGCACAATTCGCAACCGAAAGCATGATGGACATGGCCGCCGAGGCGCTGGACATGGACCCGTTTGAGATCCGCCGCATCAACATGATGAAGATCGGCGCGAAAACCCACACGCAACAGCGGCTTGAAACCGCCTCGCTTGACCGGGTGCTTGAGGCGGCCGAACAGGCATCGCGCTGGGAAACCGGCGCGCCGAAAGTGCGCGGCGGTGAACGCCGCGATCTGAACGGCCCCGATACGCGCAGACCTTGCACCTTGGGCGCACGGATCAAAGCCGACACCAAAGGCGGCAGCGGTGCAGAAAGGATTGCGTCATGAGCAGGATGAAACGCGGTCGCGGCATGGCGGCAAGCTGGTACGGAATTGCACGCACCGCAACCATCGACCGGGCCGGTGCCTGGGCCGAACTGGATGACGGCGGCACCGCCAAAGTGGTGACCGGCGTCACCGAAATCGGCGAAGGCATCTTGACCGTTCTGGCGCAGATCGCCGCCGATGAGCTGGGCATCAAACCGCAAGACGTGACCATCGGCGACAATGACACCGCGCGTTCGCCCGAAGCCGCCCATGCCGGGGCAACCCGCCAAACCTACATGATCGGCAACTCGGTCGCCTTGGCGTCGCGCGAAGCACAAAAAGCGCTGTTTGAACAAATCGCCGATCACTGGGACGTTCCGTACGAATGCCTGCGGGCCTTCGACGGAGAGATCTGGGCGCTCGACACCAATTTGCGTATGTCGATGTCTGATGCGGTGGCAACCTGCAAAAAGCGCGGCGTTGTTCCGGTAGGTGCCGCGTCCTTCACCGCACATGGCACCGGGCTTGATCCCATCGATGGATCGGGCAGCCCATGGCAGGCCTATGTGTTCGGCACCCAGGTGGCCGAGGTCGAGGTCGACACGTGGACAGGCGAAGTGCAGGTTCTTGGCATCTGGGCTGCGCATGATGTTGGCCGTGCAATCAACCCGCGCGGCGTCGAAGGCCAGATCGAAGGTGGTGTCGTGCAAGGGCTGGGACAAGCCCTGATGGAGGATTACCAGACCGAAAAAGGCCATGCGATCACCCATGGTTTCGCAAAATACATTCTGCCCACGTCGCTGGATATTCCGCAAATCAACTGCATCATCGTTGAGGACCCGGATCCCAAAAGCCCGCTGCGCGCCAAAGGCATTGGCGAGCCGTCGCTGGTCCCCACAGCCCCCGCCATCATGAATGCGATCTATGACGCCATCGGGGTGCGGATCAAATCGCTGCCAGCAACACCCGAAAAAATCCTCAAGGCCCTGCGCGACCACACCCCCGGGCGCGAACTAATCGCACAAGCAGCCCGCGAAGCGCGCGCCGAGGCCGCAAGAAAAGGAAACCCACGCGCCTGAACCAAACTACAAAGAGAAAAAACAAATCTAGGGAGGAAGACATGAAGTTTAATCGAACCATAAGAAACGGTGTCGCGGCCTTGTTGTCATCGGCACTTATCGCATTTGGGGGCGCAGCGCAGGCCGAATTTCCCGAAAAACCCGTCGACATGACGGTCTTGTTCGGCGGCACGGCCAATACGATTGCACAATTGCTGTCTGAACTCATGTCGGACGAATTGGGGCAGCCGGTTGTTCCGGTCAGCCGCACCGGTGGTGGTGGCGCCGTGGGCTATTCCCATGTCGTCGGCACGGCGCCGGACGGCTACAGCATTGTGTGGAACTCAAACTCCATCAGCACATCGCACCACACCGGAAAAATACCCTTTGATTTCACAGCCTTCACGCCGATCGCGCGTGTTTCGACCGAAATCCCCGCACTTGCCGTAAACAGCTCGGCTGGTTGGAGCAATCTTGCTGATCTGGCAGCGGCGGCAAATGCTTCCGAGCAGAAACTGAAAGTCGGCATTTCGGGTAAAGGCTCTTTCACCCACCTGACCTCGGCTGCATTGTTCGATGCGATGGGGATCGGTGACAAGGTATCTTTCATCTCTTACGGCGACGGCAAAGCCCCTATTGAGCTTTTGGCCGGACGGATCGACGCGGCCATCCAATGGCCGGGCCAATTTGTGTCCTACGTCGAGGCGGGTGAGTTGAACGTACTGGCCGTGACCGGAGACAAGCGTGTCTCGGTTCTTCCCGATGTCGCGACCGCAATGGAACAAGGTGTGGATGTCGACATCTCTATGTGGCGCGGTCTTGCTGCACCGGCGGGAACACCTGAGGATGCCGTCGCCAAATTGCAAGCGGCAGCCGAAGCCGCCGTTGCCAGCGCCAAGTTCCAGGAAGCCGCCGGCAATATCGGGTTCTCGGCCGCCTATATGCCGGCCGCAGAGTTCGGCGCGCTGATCGAAAAGGACGATGCCTTCTACGCCACGCTACTTGAGCAGCTTGGCTTGGCCAACTGACAAGGCATCGGGGGCCAAGAAGATGACCACCCGTATTCAAGATGCTGTGCTTGGCCTTGTGCTTTTGGTCGGCGCTGGATGCTGGATATGGTTGGTCGTCGACACCATCCCAGCCGGGATCGGTGATGGTGAGATCGGGCCGCGGGCCTTCCCGCTTGCGTTCGGGTTTATCCTCTTGGCACTTGCGGCGCTTTTGTTGCTGCGGCTCGCCGTGATAAGGGGCAATGGCTCCGCCGGTGGCGGCTTTGATGATGCCGAGTTACGCCGCTCTCGGCGCATGCACTGGTGGCCTGCAATACTGGTTCTGGGCGAGGTCACACTATACGGCTTCTTGCTTGATAAGATCGGCTTTGTACTGGCGACCCCGATTGTCATCTTGCTGGTGATGGTTGCCAGCCTGCATGTGCGCTCTTTTCCGAAACTTCTGGCGATGTCGCTTGGGCTGACCTTTGGATGCTGGCTGATCTTTGAGAAGGTCTTGGGCATCTATCTTGCCAAAGGCATCTGGATTAATCTGGGATAGGCCGGTGGAAATTTTTCTTCAAGCTGCAGCACTCGCGCTTTCGCCCGCGGCGATTGCAGCCATCGGGCTGGGCACTTTGGTCGGGCTGATCTTCGGGTCGATCCCGGGGCTGACCTTTACCGTGGCCCTTGCACTGGCGCTTCCAATCACCTTCAGTCTGGAGCCGGTGCCTGCCATCGGGCTTTTGCTGGGCACCTATATCGGCGGGATGACCGGTGGCTCGGTATCGGCCATCTTGCTGGGCATTCCGGGCACGCCTTCGGCGGCAGCGACGGTTCTTGATGGCCATCCTATGACCAAACGCGGCGATGCGTCATTGGCCCTTGGCACGGCCGTGATCGTATCGGTGTTTGGCGGGATATTCAGTCTACTTGTCATGATCGTCTCCGTTGATCTGGTGTCGCGGCTGGCCATTGGCTTTGGCCCGGCCGAGATCTTTGCCCTTGTGTTATTCGGCATGTCGACGATTTGCGGGCTGTGCGGCGATTCACTTGTTAAGGGGCTGATCGCCGGGGTTCTGGGCCTGATGGTCATGACCATCGGCATTGACGCGATTGACGGTGTGCCACGCATGACCTTTGGCAGTATCAATCTTCTTCAAGGCGTCAATCTGCTGGTCGCCATGATAGGCCTCTTCGCGGTTCCCTTCATTATCGAGGCTTTTTCCGACCGGCCACAAGACGGCCATGCAGCCCGGCGCGTCGCCAATGCCCGCGCCGAATTGCCTTCGCTGGGGCTTTTGTTGCGCAATTTTTGGCTGATGATCCGTTGTTCCATCATGGGCACGGGGATCGGCGCAATACCCGGAACCGGCGGCGCGATTGCGGCATTTCTGGCCTATGATCATGCCAAAAGGTTCTCCAAAAAACCCGAGACTTTCGGCAAGGGCAATATCGAAGGGGTGATCGCGCCCGAGACCGCAAACAACGCGGTGACCGGCGGCACTTTGATCCCGCTTCTGTCGCTTGGCATTCCCGGCGATCCGGCAACAGCGATTGTGCTGGCCGGGTTGATGATCCATGGCATCACCCCCGGACCCGCCCTCTTCATGAACCACGCAGGCGAAGTTTACGGCATGTATATTGCTGTTTTAATTGCCTATATCTGGGTCTTGGGCCTGCAACTGGTCGGCATCAGATTGTTCATCCATGTCCTCAAGATCCCGCGCGAACTTCTGGCCGTTGGCGTGCTTGTCCTTTGTGCCATCGGGACCTATTCCATCCGCAACAGCGCCTTCGATATCTACGCCATGGGGGTGATCGGGGTGCTTGCTTATGTGCTGGTTGCAATCCGCGTGCCGATCACGCCGATTATCTTGGGCATGGTGCTTGGCCCAACGCTCGAGAACGAATTTCGCACCGCGATGATGTTGTCTGAAGGCAGCGCTGACATCTTTTTGACCTCGCCCATCGCCATGGTCTTTTTCGCCTTGGCACTGCTGGTGATCGGCCTTCAGGCCGCAAGCGAACTGCGGCTAAGAAACAAACCCCAAAAGAAAACCGAGGCTTCCGATGCTTGATAAAAACCAGACCCCCGAAGAGGCCGAAAAAATAATCCGGATCCGGGCCGCCCGGCTGGCCGCCAAACCTGTGGGTGAGGCGCTGATTGACGATGACAATGGCGGCATTGTGCAGCTGTCCTTGTCCGAGGCACTGATCATCGGTTTGCTAAGACAAGGCGTGCGGCGTTACTTCGCCATCTTCGGCCATGGCTCGACCGATTTGGGCGAGGTTTTGCGCATCTACCACGAAGAAGGTGCGGTCACGGTTATCAACTGTCGCAACGAAGTCGAAATGGCCCATGCCGCCACCGCATATGCTTGGGTCTACGGCGAACCCCCTGCGGTTGTCACCTCGATCGGCCCGGGTGGGTTGCAAGCGATGGCCGGGTCGCTGGCGGCTGCGTCAAACGGTGTTGGCGTCTATCATATTTATGGCGATGAGACGACGCAGGGCGAAGGCTATAACATGCAACAAGTGCCCAAGGCGGAACAGGGCATTTTTGGCAAGATGGCGGCTTTGATGGGCCAATCCTATACCTTGCACACCCCCGGCGCCTTGCGTGAATGCCTGCGCCGCGGCACCTCTTGTGTGCACCATCCCTATAAGGCCGGACCGTTCTATGTGTTGCTGCCGATCAACACCCAACCCCAGACCACGCAGATCAATGTAGCCACTTTGCCCGGGCGCATGAGGATTCCAGCCGTGGCCCCTGCCCGGCCTGATGATCTGGCAGGTGCGCTGGCGTTCTTGCGCAGCCATAAACGCATCGTCATCAAGGCCGGTGGCGGCACGCGCGGCCACCATGAGGCAGTTCGAGCTTTTGCCAAAAGCATCGGCGCGCCGGTTGTGCTATCGCCGGGGTCTACGGGTGTTTTGGCGGATGCGCATGCGCAAAACATGCATGTCGGCGGATCAAAAGGATCGCTGTCTGGCAATTATGCAATGACCCATGCGGATGCGGTGATCATGATTGGCAGTCGGGGCGTGTGTCAGGCGGATTGCTCTGGCATTGGATACCCCAATGCGCGCGCCGTGATGAATATCAACGGTGATCTTGACGATCTGACCCATTACGCCAACACCCTGTGCTTGCCCGGCGATATCACCGCCGTGATCGACCTGCTGCTATCAGCGCTTGGTGGCGACACCGGGGCCGAGCTGCGCAAGGGCTGGTTGCGCGACTGTGCGGCCAAAAAAGCCGAATGGACCAGCTTCAAAGCCGAACGAATTCACGCCGCGCCTTTGCAAGATGACGTCTGGCAACGCCCGGTCTTGACGCAACCTGCGGCGATCCATGCGGTTGCCTCCTTTGCCAACCGGATGGGGGCTATCAAGTTCTTTGATGCGGGCGACGTGCAGGCCAATGGCTTTCAAATCGTCGAAGATGATGCCCCGGGCCAGACATTTACCGAAACCGGCGCGTCCTTCATGGGCTTTGCTGGTTCAGCCTTGCTGGGCAGTGCTTATGTAAAAGACCCCAAATACGGCATTGCCTTCACCGGCGATGGTTCGTTCATGATGAACCCGCAAATCCTGATCGACGCGGTTGAACATGGCGTACGCGGCATGATCGCACTGTTCGACAACCGCCGCATGGCGGCAATCTCCGGGCTGCAGCATGCCCAATACGGACGCGAATTCAAAACCAATGACAGTGTCGCCGTTGACTATGCCGCAATGGCCAGCGCGGTGGCCGGGGTGAAGGCCCTGAACGGCGGTTATAACCGCCACGAACTTGATGCAGCGCTTGAGGTGGCCTACGCGCATGATGGCCTCTCGTTGATCCATATCCCGGTCTATTCGGGCCACGACCCGATCGCGGGCATGGGTGCATATGGGTCGTGGAATGTCGGCAACTGGGTCGAGGACGTTCAAAATCGCTATCTGAGCGCCACAATATAAAGAGGCAAAAATGTACCAAGATCTGAAGCTGTTCATCCGGGGCGACTGGCGCGCCGCATCCGATAAAGCGACCAGGCCGGTGACCGACCCCGCAACCGAAGAAGTTCTGGGCACGATTGCCGCCGCAACCGAGCGCGATATCGACGACGCACTTTTGGCGGCCAAAGACGGCTTCGCTGCCTGGCGCCATACCGGCACCTGGGACCGCGCCGCGAAAATCCGCAAAGTCGCCGATCTGATCCGTGCGCGACAAGGTGACATCGCCCGCCTTATGTCGCTTGAAACCGGAAAGCCACTGGCGGAATCCATGGGCGAAACCGGTGCTGCCGCTGACCAGTTTGAATGGTATTCCGAAGAAACCAAACGCATCTACGGACAGCTGATCGAGGCGCGCACGCCCGACAGCCGCATGGCGGTCATCTATCAGCCGGTCGGCGTTGTCGCGGCCTTTTCCGCATGGAACTTCCCGGCGCTGCTGCCCGCCCGGAAAATTGCGGCGGCCCTTGCTGCCGGATGCGCGATTATCGTCAAACCGGCGGGCGAAACGCCCAGCTGCTGTGCCGCAATCGTTCAGGCCTGCCACGATGCCGGCATCCCGCCCGGTGCGATCAACATGCTGACCGGCGATTCCAGCCTGATTGCCGCGCGTCTGATCCGCTCGCCCACCGTGCGCAAGGTAAGTGTCACCGGCTCGGTTTCCGTCGGCAAACAGATACTGGCGCTTGCCGCCGAAGGCGTCAAGAAAGTGTCGATGGAGCTTGGCGGCCACGGCCCAGTTGTAATCTTTGACGATTTCGATGCGGCAAAAGCCGCCGAGATCTGCGCCATGACCAAGTTTCGCAATTGCGGTCAGGTCTGCATCTCTCCCACCCGCTTTTATGTGCATGAAAAAAGCTACGATGCCTTTGCCGGGCGTTTTGCCGAGATTGCCAAATCGCTGAAAATCGGACGCGGGCTGGAGGATGGCGTGCAGATGGGCCCGATGGCCAACAAACGCGGGCTTGAAACCATTCAGCGCATGACGCAAGACGCATTGGATCGCGGGGCAACCCTTTTGGCAGGTGGCAAAGCCCCCGCCGGGTTCAACAAAGGTTATTTCATGGAACCAACGGTTCTGGGCCGGGTGCCGGATGATGCACTTGTCATGACCGAAGAACCTTTCGGCCCTATCGCGCCGATCACCAGCTTTACCGATTATGACGAGGTCATCACGCGCGCCAATGCGCTGCCGTTCGGTCTTGCCGGCTATGTTTTCTCCAACGATCTGACCACCGCAACCCGCGCTTATGAGGACCTCGAAGTTGGTATGGTCGGCGTAAATGAGATGTTGCTTGCCACCGCCGAAGCGCCCTTTGGCGGCGTCAAGGAAAGCGGCATGGGGCGCGAAGGCGGATCACTGGGCATCCAAGACTATCTCGATCCGAAATACGTCAAGATCAAACTGGCAAGGTAATATTTATGTCTGAAGACAACGCACAGGGCTTTGCCCGGGGTCTGACAAACTACGGCGACGGGGATTTTTCGGTCTATCTGCGCAACTCCTTCGCGGCTTCAATGGGCTATTCCAAAGAGGTGCTGAAAAAGCCGATTGTCGGCATCGCCAACAGCTTTTCGGGGTTCAATAACTGCCACCGCCATTTTCCCGAGCTTCTTGAAGCGATCAAGCGCGGCGTCTTGCTGGGTGGCGGCTTACCCATTGAATTTCCAACGATTTCCTTGGGGGAGGTGTTTCTAAGCCCCACCAGCCTGAAGTTCCGCAACCTGATGTCGATGGACACGGAAGAGATGATCCGCGCCCAGCCGATGGATGCCGTGGTATTGATGGGTGGCTGCGACAAGACGGTTCCGGCGCAGCTGATGGGGGCCGCATCCGCCGACTTGCCCGCGGTGCAGCTTGTGGCCGGGCCGATGATGACCTCGCGCCATGGGGATGACCGATTGGGCGCTTGCACCGATTGCCGCCGGTTTTGGGGCAATTACCGTGCGGGCGAAGTTTCATCAGAAGAAATCAATCAAATCGAGGGGCGTCTGGCCACCACCGCCGGGACCTGTGCCGTGATGGGCACCGCCTCGACCATGGCCTGCATCGCCGAAACGCTGGGCATGTCATTGCCCGGCACCGCCGCCATCCCCGCCGTTCATGCCGACCGCTTGCGCGCGGGCGAAGCATCGGGCCTTGCCGCCGCGCGCATGATCCACAATCCCATCCGCCCAAGCCAGATCATGACCGAAAAGTCGGTTGAAAATGCCATGCGGGTTCTGTTGGCACTGGGTGGATCAACCAACGCGATCATCCATCTGACGGCGGTCGCCGGGCGGCTTGGCATCAACGTGTCCCTCGAACGGCTGAACGCGCTTTCGGACAGCACACCGGTGCTGGTCAACCTCAAACCCGTCGGGTCTGACTATATGGAAGATTTCTTTTATGCAGGCGGCATGGGGGCGGTCTTGCGCGAGTTGAAGCCGCTCTTGCATCTCGACACCATCTCGGTCACCGGCGAAACGCTGGGCGACCGGCTTGAGGTTGATCCGGGCTATGTGGACCACCGCATAATCTCAAAGGCCAGCGCGCCTTTGGAACCGCAAGGCGGGCTGGTGGCGCTTTTCGGCAATATCGCGCCGCGCGGTGCCATTTTGAAACGCTCGGCCGCGGACGCGCGATTGTTTGAAAAAGAGGGGCGGGCCGTGGTGTTCCATTCGCTCGAAGATCTGGCCAAGCGCATCGATGATCCCGATCTTGACGTGACCGAAGATGATTTTATGGTCTTGCAAAATGCCGGGCCGAAGAGTGCGTCGGGCATGCCCGAGGCCGGTTATCTGCCGATACCGAAAAAGCTTAGCGCTAAGGGCGTCAAGGATATGGTGCGGATCTCGGATGCGCGTATGTCGGGCACGGCGTTTGGCACGATCATCTTGCATGTGGCACCCGAAAGTGCGGTTGGCGGGCCCTTGTCATTGGTCCAAAACGGTGATCGGATCCGGCTGTCAGTGCAAGAAAAGCGTATTGATTTGCTTGTCGATGACGCCGAGCTTGACCGCCGCCGCAGCGCTTGGGTGTCAACCGTTGTGCCGCCCGAGGCCCGACGCGGATATGACCGGCTTTATGCCAGCGAAGTGGGTCAGGCGGACGAAGGTTGCGACTTTTCGTTCTTGTTGCCGATTGCCGGAAAGCCCGGACAATCGGGAAATGAATGAGATATGGGGTCAAAATACCAGCGTGGCGGGGGCTGCGCACCGATCCGGGCCGATGATCCAATCAGGCGGAACTGACGTATGATGGTAGAAATCGCGATCCCTCAGGAGCCGATGGCATGAAATACATAGTCTACGTCAGCAAAGCCAAAACACCCCAAAAGCCAGACCAACTGGCAGAGCTTTTGAACAAAAGTCGCGCCAATAATACCGCCGCCGGAATAA